>JAESQQ010000821.1 GCA_016765095.1 Planctomycetota bacterium
GCCCCTCTGGAGCCTCCCGCGCACTTAACCGTATCTACCTCGGGAGCTGTAAACCCCGCCCCTACGAAAGCGTGTTGCGAACCGCCCGGAGGGGGGGCGACTCGAGGCGCTATGTGATCTGTAGGGTGCGGGGTTTATCCCCGCCCGACGCCTGTCGCTGGTACCTACGGGCTCAAAGCAGGTGATAGGGATCCACGTCTAGGACGACCTCGACCCCAGCGCCCGCTTTGACCCCCTGGACACACGCCAGGGCTTGGCGAATTGAGCCAGGGCTGCCCTTGATCAAGAGCTGGTAGCGGAACTTGTTGCTCAGATACGCCCGCGGGCTCGGGACGGGGCCCAAGACGCCGATCAGGGTCCCCTCGGGGAGAGCTCGGAGCGCCGCCCCGATCGTGTCTGCCAGCACACCGACCCGCTCCTCGAGCGGCCCCCGGACGAGGACCTTGAGGAGTCGGGCGTAGGGAGGGTAGGCCAGGGATTTCCGCGCCTCGAGTTCGGCCCGCGCGAAGGCCTCGTAGTCGTGATCGGCGGCGGCCAAGACCGCGAAGTGGCGCGGACTGAATGTCTGCACGATCGTCGTCCCCGGACGTTCGCCTCGCCCCGAGCGCCCCGCGACCTGAGCGATCAGCTGAAAGGTCCGCTCGCTGCTGCGAAAGTCCGGCAGCGCCAGAGAGGAGTCGGCTGAGATCACACCGACGCAGGTCACCTCGGGAATGTGGAGCCCCTTGGCAATGATCTGGGTCCCGACGAGCAGGTTGAGGTCTCCGCTGGCGAAGCGAGCCAGGACCTCCTCTGCGGTCTCTCCGCCGCGGACCACGTCGGTGTCGAGTCGCCCGACGCGAGCCTCGGGAAACAGGTCGCTGGCGATCTGCTCGATCCGCTCGGTCCCCGCTCCGCGTTGGCTGAGGGGAGGCCCGAGGCAGTCGGGGCAGCCGTCCTTGGGAGGCCGCACGTGCGCGTCGCAGAAGTGGCACACGCACACGTCGCCCTTGCGGTGGTAGGTCAGGCTGACGTCGCAGGTCCGACACTGAAGGACGTAGCCGCAGGCCTTGCACTGGAGGTAAGTCGTGTAGCCGCGCCGATTCTGGAACAGGAGCACGCGCTCGCCCCGGCGAAGGGTGTTCTTGATCGCGTCCACCAGCCGACGCGAGAGGAGCGAGGCCCGCCTGACCTCAGACCACTCACGCCCCATGTCGACGACCCGAACGTCTGGGAGCTTCGCGCCGCCCGGCCGCTTGCGCATTCGCGCCAGGCGATAGCGCCCGCGGGCCGCGTTCTGCCAGCTCTCGAGCGAGGGCGTCGCCGAACCGAGCAAGACCGGAATCCCGAGCTGCTGTCCCCGCACGACCGCCAAGTCGCGAGCGTGATAGCGAGGGTTCGAGTCCTGCTTGTAGGTCCCCTCGTGCTCTTCGTCGACGACGATCAAGCCGAGGTCAGCTATGGGCGCCCACACCGCAGAGCGCGGGCCGATCACGACCCGCGCCTCGCCCTGGTGAACGCGCCACCACTCCTTGCGACGATCAAAGCCCGAGAGCTGGCTGTGCAGGACGGCCACCGTGTCGCCGAACCGAGCCCGAAACCGAGAGAGCGTCTGAGGCGTGAGTGAGATCTCGGGCACGAGCACGATCGCGCCCCTGCCCTGCTCGAGGACCCGAGCGATCGCGCGCAGGTAGATCTCGGTCTTGCCGCTCCCCGTGATTCCAAACAGGAGCGTGGTCTGAGGTTGGGGTCCCTCGACAGCCCGCAAGAGAGGACCCAGCACGAGGGTCTGCTCGCTGGTCAGCGTGAGCTCTTCGTCCGCCTCGGTCCTGTCTGCCGCCGCAGCCTCGCCGACGAGCCCGGCCAACTCGAGGCGGCGGAGGACGTCGCTCGAGATCCCCTCCTCGCGAAGCGAGCGCCACGTCCGGGGACCGCCAGTCAGGGCCTCGATCGCCCGAAGCTGAGCCTTCCCGAGCCTCTTGGGGAGCGGACCCTGGAGCCGTTGCAACGAGCCGCGCCGATCCCGACTGCGGGGGGCCCCGCCGACGCTCTTGGGCACCGCCGCCGCGAGGACCTCGCCCAGCGCAGAGCGGTAGTAGTCCGCTGCCCAGCGAGCGAGCGCCAGCACGTCTTCGCGAAGCACCGGCGCGTCGTCAAGGACGGCTTGGACCTCCTTCAAGCGGCCCGGTGGCGCCTCGTCTGGGACCTCGACCACGAACCCGCGCACGCTCCGCCCGTGAAAGGGGACCTTGACCCGGACCCCTGGCGGCGCGAGGCCGGCCAGGTGGGGAGGGAGGGCATAGGTGAACAGGCGAGGCACGGGCACGTCGGGCGCGACCGTCACCATTGGACCTTTGTAGCGAGGGGGCGGGGCAGCTGCGGGCGCCGGCTCGGGCTCCTCGAGCCCCCCAAAGAGCGAGCCCTGCGCTCCCGCTCTGGGCGGCGGACCCTGGCTGGGGCCGCGTTCAGGCTCGCTTCGGTCTACCCCTGGAACGGATCCCGGGAGGGACGGGCTCACCGCTCGTGCAGCGGGAGAAAGCCGCGATCGATCAGGCAAATCTGCAGCGCCCAGGCCGTGTTCAAGACGGCGGAGTCGCTGGCCTCGAGGGTGTCTTTGGAGTCGGGGCCCCATTGTCCGTTCTCACGCTGGCGCTCAGCGAGCTCAGTTCGAATCGCCTTCAGCCAGCGCTTCCCGCGCGCTCCTCCGCGCATGTGCATGACCTGGGCCGCGTAGTAGTGCCCGTAGTAATAGAAGGGCGTCCGACGCTTGGTGGGGGGGAGGAAGGCCTCCATGTAGGAGATCCCGCGCTCGACCAAGGTCCCGCGATAGCGACCCAAGGCGTGGAGGACCGCTGTCCCGGCCGCTGTAATCGCAAACGTCGGCCGGTTGCCGCCGTCGTCAATGCTGACGCGGTAGTTCCCATAGGAGTAGACGAAGCCGCCCGTCTTTTTGTGCACGCAGCGGACGAGGTAGTCGCCGGCCCGCTCCAACGCCTTCTTGTGAACCATGAACCCAGCGTTGCGAGCCCCGCGGAGGGCCTGGATCTGACTGACCGTCGTCGACGCCTCGTCGACTCGCCACATGTTTGGGTGCCGGCTGATCCCCTCCTTGCGATAGAGGAAGTAGCCGAACCCGCCGTCGCTGCGCCCCTTTCGGAACTGGCTGCGTTCGGTGGCCTTGACCCCCTGCTGAATCGCATACGCCAGCTTGTCGTCGAGCGCGCCGGCCTCCCCGTAGCACTGGGTCAGGAAGAGCAGGGCGTAGCCGTGATTGTGAATCGCCGAGTAGCCCGAGGAGGCGTGCTTGAAGGCATGCCCGTCGCCCTTTTGGCAAGCGATCACGAATCGGATCGCGCGGCGAATGTTCTGGGCGTAGGGCCCCTGGCGGGGGGTCGAACCGCTCGCCAGGAGGGCCAGCCCGGACATGCCCGTCAGGGCTAGCTTGTCCTTCTTCCCCCAACCCCCGTCCGCCCCTTGACGACCTGCGAGCCACTTGAGCGCGCCTGGAATCTTGGGTCCCTTGGGGCTCTTGGCGACTTGGGCGCCCCCCTTGAGGGGGCGCTCTTGAGCCCGAAGGGTGAACGGGCAGGCCACCAGGAGGGCCAGCGCCAGTGGGAGAAGCCGCGACATGCCGCAATCTACCCCATGCCCGCCCGAGTGGAGGGGGGCCATTGGCGATCCAGAGCTGCCAGGCCGAGACGAGCCTCTTCAGCCCGCTAAACCGCTTCCCTTCGACACGCCCACCTTGTTCGGGTCGAGAGGGCAAAGCTAGGCAGATCTTCCCTAGAAACTGCTTTGCCTCCAGCACGCTCGCGAACCGCTCCTTCCGCTCTCAAGGGCAAAGCAGTTTAGAAGGAGAGCAGGACTCCTGACGTCACGCTCGAGAAGTCCCGCTCCCGCTCTCTGTAGGAGTGATGAGTGAGCTCGGTGCGAAACTGAACGTGCTCGTTGAGCTCATAGCGAAACCCGATCGCGAAGAGCTGCAGCGACTGCAGCTCATGCACGAAGTCGGTGTTGCCGTCGTAGACGTCGTAGCGGACGAAGGGCTCCAGAACCCCCAGCTCGAGCTCACCTTCTCCCGATCCGAGCGCGGGCAGCTCCAAGCGATATCCCAGATAGGCGTAGGCCCCCCACTGCCGAAACCGCGCTCCGCGAACGGTCCCGCTCCGCCGAGGGCGAACCCAGTTCACAAAGACCTCCGCTCGCAGCCTCAGACCGCCCAGATCGAGGAGGAGATCGAGCGCACCGGCTCGGTCGCGTCCCCCAGCTATGGGCTCACCCCAGGGCGTCAACCCTCGAGCCTCGAACACGTCCTCGAAGTAACTCGCCGGGCGTCCTTCGCGAAGAGCGACGTCTCGCAGCCGAGGATCAGCGGGAGTAAACCTCTTGGGGCGCTCCACGAGACCCGTGTATGCGCTGGCTCCGAGCCGCACCCTCGACAGGATCCCGAGGTTGTCCGCCGCGAGATAGAGTCGACCCCCGACCGCCTTGTCGTGGTTGTCGTCCCTCCGCGACGCGCTGCTCTCGCCGTTCGAAATCCAAGCCGCGTAGCCCACTCGAGCCGGTCCGAGGTGCGCCTCTCCCTCCAGAACGAGGCCCGTGATTTCCTCGGGGAAAATGCGACGCCGAATCGGAAGCGGAATGCTGAGCGTGGGCAGGAGCGGCTCGTCGTGGATCAGGTAGTTCCAGAAGCCGACTGGAGTCACGACTTTCCCGACCCGGACCTGGAACAGCGCGAGGGGTGACCACTGAACGAAGGCCCGCTCGATCTCAATGTCCTCCTCCACTCGATACACGTTGTCTTGGGGCCTCGGCAGGAAGATTACCTGGACCATGGCGTGGAAATCGGCGGGCAGCTCCGCGCTTAGGTAGAGCGAAGCGTCGCTACCGAAGAAGTGGTGATCCACCAAGAGCGGGCGAAGGGAGGTCGAGGTCCGACGATCCGCGGTGTAGCCGCCGAGCACATACCCCGAGAGGCGAAGCCGTCCGAGGACTTGATCCAGGGTCGCGCTCAGGTCCAGGTCCTCGCCAGCTGCCAGCTCGTCCCCGGGTGTCTCGACCTCCTCTAGGGCGCGCAATCGCTCGCGCACGTCGCGGAGTTCCTGGCGTAGATCGGCGGCTCCCTCCTCCTGTTCAGCGGCCTCAGAGGGCGACCCCGAGCGATCGTCTTCGCCCTCTGCCCGTGCGTCGCCTAGGGCCAGCAAGGTGACGAGGATCGCGGTTAGGGGTAGCTGAGTGGACGGCATGGAGACTCCTCGAGTCATGGATTGCGTCTAAGCTCGACCAAGCGCCAGCGCTTGTTCGCGCGCTCGAGGAGCGCCACGTAGCCAACGAGTTGACTGCGTTTGCCGCTCTCTCGATCGAAGAAGGTCAGCTCCCGCACGACCGCCTGGGCGCGAACCAGCCCGCGGAGGCGAGCGGGGGCGAACTCCAGCTTGGGCTTGCTGCCGCGCTTGAGGAGTCGCAGGAGGACGTCCCTTGCGCCCTTCGGCAGCTTCGCCAGCGCGCGCCGATCGCCGCGCATGAAGGCCTGGCGAACCCTGGCGAGGCATTTATGGGCTCCGTTGAGGGCAGCCTTGCGCTCGGCTTGCTCTCTCGCGAGGCCAGTGCGCCGGCGGCGGTCGGTGGCGAGCTCGCGGGTGATCTCGTCCAGCGCAGCCCTGCCCTCCGCCACGTCCCGACGTGCGAGGCGTTTGGCCTCGTCGATCCGAGCTTCCCAGGGGCCTCGCTCCGAAGTCGGGAGCTCGCGAAGCTCCTTCGCGCAGTCGTCTTCACTGCGGCGGAAAGCTCGATGCCGCTCGCGGTGAGCGGCGAGAGCGCGCTCGATTCGCACCCTAGTCCGCCGCGTCTCCCCCGCCCAGCTCGTCACGAAAGCCTGAGTCGGGCGCCTCGCGTCAGCATGAAGTCTCACGATCGAGCGCTGGAGCTCCTCTCTCCAAGCGCGCTGACTCCCCGCAGGGAAGTCAGCGTCGCGGGCCTGGGCCCACGTAAGCTCCAGTCCCTCCAGCTCCGCGAGGTGCCCTTTCAAGTCCTTTCGCAATCGCGCTCGAAGCGTGCGGCGATCTCGAGCGGCGCTGGCCGCGAGCTCGGCTGCCTGCCCAAGCGTCCGTCTCGCGCGGGACAGAGCCCCAGAGTCCCCGCGCTCGGCGAGGAGCAAGAGCCGGTGAGCTTCCCGAACCTTGAGGGCGACTCGCGGAGGAAGCCGAGCCGGGAGCCCGAACCGAAGGCTCGCGCGTAGGAGCCAGGCTCGCCAAGCCTCAAGCGCTCGGGTTCGAACCTTGGCGAGGCGCGAGCTTCGGTGTTTGGCGGCGACGGCTTGAACGCGTATCCGGAGCTCAACGGTCTGCTCCAAGACTCGCGTCAACTCGGCGAGCGACGCAGCTGAGGCGCCCTCCAATCGAGGCCACTCAGCCCGCAGCCCTTCGGCCTCTCCGGCTGGAAGCGTGTCCAGTAGGCGTCGTATCTCAGCCCTTCGATCCCGGAGCAGTTCGCGAAAGTGAGACTCCTGGCGGGGCGTTGGCTTCGGAGACGGGGCTGCCTGGCTCGAGTCGAGCGCAGCGGCCTCCGGGCTGGAGAGCGGAGTGGGCGTCGAGGACGCGGAAACACGAGGCGTCGAGGACGCGGCGAGAACGCGAGGAGTCGAGCTTCGCTGAACGTCGCGTGAGCCGACCTGCCCTGCCAGTGCCGCAGTCGCAAGCGCGAGGGCTCCGGCCACCACCCAGAGGCCCCTCGAGCGCTTGGATCGTGAGGGCGAGGGAGGCTCGGGGGCTCCCTCGAGGTAGCCCTCCAACGCCGCCCGGAACTCCGAGGCTCCTTGCCAGCGCTCGTCTGGATCCTTGAGGAGAGCCTTGTGAACGATTCTCGACAGGGACACGGGGCAAGCCGGCGCGGTTTGCTCGAGAGGGAGCGGCTCGTCCTGGATCTGCTGAATCAGGACTTGCATCGGGGCCCCGCTGAAGGGGCGAGACCCGCTGAGCGCCTCGTAGAGCACGATCCCCAGCGAGTAGAGGTCCGAGCGCGCGTCGCAAGGGAGCCCGTTGGCCTGCTCAGGGCTCATGTAGCTCGGTGTCCCCAGAATCATCCCGCTCGCGGTCAGGGTCGCCTCCTGAGACCCCTCCTGCTTGGCGAGCCCGAAGTCCACCACCGATAGGACGCCGTCTGGGCTCGTGATCAGGTTCTCGGACTTTATGTCGCGGTGCACGACGCCTAGGGCATGGGCCGCCTCCAGGCCACGCAAGGCCTGAGCTCCGTACTCCGCTGCCAGCCTCGGATCGAGACCGCCGCTGCCCTTGATCAAGCTCCCAAGGGTTTGGCCCGGGCAGTAGTCCATCACGAGGAACAGGCGCCCGTCCGGGGCGCGGCCGTAGTCCCGAATCCTCACGACATGAGCCGACGAGATCTGGCTAGCCAGTCGCGCCTCCCGCATGAATCGAAGCTGGAACTCCGCGTCCTCTGCGTGCCCCGGCTGAATCACCTTCAAGGCGAGGGGCTCAGGGTGATCGGGGTGCGTCGCCCGAAAGACCTGCGCCATGCCCCCCTCGCCGATCGGCGCCTCGATCCGATAGGGTCCGACGCTCTGGCTGGCTCCTCCTGAGGCGAGAATGAGCGTCGGATCTTCTGCGGCTGGAAGGGACGGATCCCAGGAAGAAGTCGGCTGTCCTGCAGGCACCAGAGAAATCCTCCCTGGAGGGGCGGAAGAGGGAGGCCCAACCGCAAGTCCGGTACCGGCCCAACTCCTTAGACGTCCTGCGCTGTCCTTGCAACTGTTGCAAGACTCCTCCCAGCCTTACAAAGGGCCCTGGACCCCAAGCCCGAGCACGCTTCGGACTAGCTCCAGTAAGCCACGAGGGAGACTCCAGACAGCACCGCGGCCGCGAGCGCGGCCAACCCCAGCTTCCGTCGCTTGGGCAAGCCGGCCCACAGGTAAAGACCGCTCAGGCTGAGCGTCGCCAAGATCACCGCGGTGACGTCTACGAGCAGTCCACCTAGGGTTCCGGTGTGCTTCCCGGTGTGGATCTCGCCCAAGAGCTCAGCGCTCCCTCGCGATTCCTTGCGAACCGAAGCAAGACCGCTCGTGACCTCGACGCTGACCTCGCTCGTCTCTCCTGGCTTCTCAAAGCTCAGCTCCAGTCGTCCGCCCCCCTCCTCGAAGGCGCCGAGCAACCCCGTGACCCCCTTCGCCCGCAACGACTTCACGACCGCCAGGCCCTCTAGGTTGGGCTCTAGGGTGAGTTGATACTCGGTGACTTGGCTCGGCGTCTCGAACCACTCTGCATGGTGGAGGAGGAATCCACTCAGGGCGAAGAACAGGAGCGAGAGGAGTCCAAGCAGCGAGGCGTAGATGTGAAGTGTCCGCGTCCAGCGGGCTGCGGCCCGTCGCCAACCGGATCGGCGGCTCACGGGCGCCTCCGATAGGTCACCGTGACCCCTGCCAGCTCGGCTTGATCTGGACACGATCCGCTCGCGGCGGAGGCCCCGCACTGGATCTCAACTGAGGCGGTGGTGTGCTCTTCGCGGCCACGGGGTGGACCGTTCTCACGGTTCAAGTCGATGCGGACGCGATACTGGCCACGCGGAACCGGCGCTCCAGCGTCGTCGAGGCCGTCCCACTCCAACTCATACGTCCCTGGGGCGCGGCTCGCTCGGGTCGTCGAGCGGAGGGCTTTGGGGTCGTTGGGACCTCCGCTCAAGACCCAGCCCTCCCACCAAAAGCTCGGCAGCTCCCGGAGATACTTGAGCTCGCCTCTGTCGTGCCAGAGCGCGAGGAGGCGCACGCGCTTCTGGGTGCTGTCTTCAATCCACACTGCGGTCCCATGGCGCTTGAACTTCCGACGCTTCCCGCGGCCCCGCGACTCGCGGAGCGTGAAGCTGACCTGCAGCGCGAACCCAGCGGGCCACGGCTCGCGACTCTTTGAGGCGACACTCGGCGCGGCCTTCCGCCTGAGGGAGCGCCACCTCCGCGAGCGAAGGGGGTGACCTTGGAAGTCCATGATCAGGGCCGCGGTCCCCGGAGTCGCCTCGATCAGGGCGAGTGACTCTTTCGTCGGCAAGACACAGAGGATCGTCGCCAAGGCGTCGGCCGAGGCCGCGTCAGGGGCGACGACCGTCGCGCCGAGGACACCCCGGGCGGCCTCGCCGCGGCGGGGGTCGAACAGGTGAGGTTGGCGAGTCCCTCCGGCGCGAGCTCGAGGGCGGGCGTATCCCCCGCTGCTCGCGATACACATTCCACGCAGCTCGATTCGATCGAGAGGCTGGGCGTTCTCGGCTGGGCGTCGTGGGTCTGCGACCTCGATCTCCCATGGCGCAACCCGATCCGGATCCGAGCTGCCCGCGACGCCAAGGTCACCGCCGATGTCGACCAGCGCCCCTCTTGGACGGGGCTTGGATCGCATCACGGCTCGCAACGCCCGGTCGACGATGAAGCCCTTAGCGATCGCGTCTAGGTCGAAGGACCCGTCCCGATCACACTCGAGGAGGTATGTCTTCCCGCTCTTGGTCAGGCGATACCCGACCCCGACGGGCTCGGGCGTCGGAGGCTCCCCGTCGGGGGTCGCCTTCTCAAGGCGCCGGAACAGAAGCCCTCCGTACGGAGCGAAGGCCCCCTTCGAGCGCGCATGCCAAGAGGCCGCCCAGCGCAGGACTCGCGCCAGATACTTGGAGAGGCGCAGGCTCCTCCTCTTCTCCCAGGGGAGGGCATTGATTCGGCTAAGTTCGCTCTGCGGGTCGTGTCGACTAAACGTCTTGCGGTGACGTTCGATCTCCGCGAGGGCCACGCGGAGATACCGCTCTCCCACAGCGCCCCCCACGACCACGAGGCGGAAGGAGGTCCCGAGGACGTTCTCTTGGTGAAACGTGCTCAGCCCAGGACGCTCGGGTGGAGAGGGAGCCGGGGAAGTCTTGGCGGAGCCCGAGGGAGCCTCGCTCGCGCTCGGCTCTGGAAACAGGCTCGGCGAAGGCGTGGGAGTTTGAACTGAGGAGGTCGGCGGAGGCGGGCTCAACGACTCGTGCGGCCGTCCGGCCTCGCTCAGCAACTGGCGCTCCTCGTAGTTGCACAGCAAGGTGGGCAGCAGAAGACAAGCGGCGGCGATCATGAGGAAGGCCCCGGCCATGAGCAGAGGCCCCCGGGGCGGCGGAGGCTGGTGGTTTCGCGACAGGCTACAGGCTAAGCAGTAGGTCTCTCCCTCTTGTGCCCGCTTGCAGAGCGAGCACACCCCACCTCCACAGCCTGAGCAAGTCGCGACCACCGGCCACTCGGGATGCCGGTTACAGGACTCAGGATTCGAGACGGCGCCAGGCATGAATGCTGTTCGTGACTCCTGAGGACGACGGCCACGCGCAGCGGCTGAGCTAGAAGGCTGTGTCGCCGTCTCGGCCGCTGAGCGTGATCGGGTTGTCCCCTGCGATCGGGCGCACGTCCTCGAGGAGTTGACGTTCCCCCTCGGCTCGCTTGAGCCGGACGAGGTAGACGATTTCGTTCAGGAGCCCTTGCCTCACGAGCGCGACCGAGAGTCTTTGGTGATCAGCGAGGTGAACGCGAAAGCACTCGCGGAGCACCTCGTCGTAGTCGAGGCTGCTGTCGAGCCGGATCCGCAACACCTTGAGGGTCTTGTCTCGGACGCCATAGCCGATCGCCACGAGCAGAAACACGATCACCATCAGGACCAGGGTGAACATCACGGTCAGGCTCAGGAAGCGACAGCCGGCGCCCATTCCGACCGCGACGGCCCAGAAGATGAACGCCAAGTCTCGTGGTTCCTTGACGGCGGTTCGAAACCGAATCACCGAGAGGGCCCCGACCAGCGTAAACGCCCGGGCTAGGTCGTCTCCGACGATCAGCGTCACGAAGGCCACGACCAGGGGACAGAGGATCAGGACCTGCACGAAGGGGCGCGAGAAGTCGACGCCCCGGTGGGTCCTCCGATAGGTCTCGCTAATGATAAACCCGCAGCAGAAAGCGCAGAGTAGGGCGGCCAGGAGATCCCCCGGCTTGACGGCGAGGGGGCCTCCGAAGAGGCCTTCGAAACGCTCGAGCAGTTCAGACATGGTGTGGTTCGGGGGCCTCTGGAAAGAAGACCCTGTACCGCTCCTTCATGGGATCCGACATGCTGCTGGAGCGCAGCACGGAGAGGCAATACTTGGAGATACTCCGTCGAGAGACACGAGCCTGACGGAGCGCAGACGCGACGATTGGGGGGACTGGCCCCGTTGACTTGACTTCGAGAATCGCTGGTGAGCCCTCGCGCGCCAGCATCGGCGTAAGCGGGAGCTGGTCGACGCCCTCGGCGAGGAAGGTCTCGACCATGTCTTGACCCCAGGCCCTCAGGCGCCGGTCCACAGTTAGGCGAACGGCGACGTCGTCCTTGAGGATCAAGGCCTCGCGATCATAGCGTGTGATCACGCTCGGGATCATCTCCCCCCGCAATTCGAACTCCCCAAGGAGGACCCGGGCTGCGGGGACGCCCTCTTGGGATAGCTTCGAGAGGGGACCCAAGTCGCCGCGAGCGATCGCCTCCAGAGACTCCGCGTCGAGGGCCAGCCGCGACTTGAGGATCCGACGCTTCCGCTTCCCCTTCAGCTCGAGGAAGCCGCTCCGGGTGTCGTTGTAGCGTCGCAGGCGAACCTTCGTTCGCCTCTTGAGCCCCTCGACCTTCTCGTGAAACAAGTCGAAGCGAGGGGTGTCGAGGTAGAGGCTCGTGATCGTGTAGGCCGGGCACTCGGGGCTGGCGTGAGGGTCACGGTCCCAGAGGCCGTTTAGGAGGCCGAAAAAGACCGCTAGCTGGTCCTCGGTGGCCCAGTACTTTAGTTCGTAGCGAGGCGGCAGACTGCTCACGGGAAGCTCCCTTGTCTGGCCTTCCCGAGGGCCACGTAGCAAAAGAGCGCTAGAGCAAGCACGATCAGGATTCCACGATCCCTCTCCCCTGCCTCTTCGGCCTCGGCGCCCGCTCCCTCGAACTCCTTGTCTGTGGCGGACGGCGAGACCGAGCTCTCCCTCCGCACGCCTCGGGGCCGCCCCGAGAAGTAGGTCCGCACGCTGCGGCGGAGGAAACCGGAGCGAAGGGCCGTGTATCGCACGAGGACATCCATGCCGTGCTTGAACTCTGCCTCGCTCACTTCGCCGCGAGTGTAGACGTCGACCCCGTCCGAAGATTTGTGGCGCTCGTAGAAGCCCCACTCCTCGCGATCGAGCAACAAGATGCCCTTCCCGAGCGCGAAGCGATTGCGCATCTCGTGGATCAGGCGAGTCGACTCGAGAGCCCCCTGGGAGAGCTCAACGAGGCGGTTGTAAAGCATGTCCTTAAAGACCGGGAGAGAGAGAAACCGATCCCTGAGTCGGTTCCACCACTTGCGGTTCCCCGCGATCATGTAGGCCTTGGTCCCGAGCAGAACTGGGTCTGCGTTACTCCCCTCACCCTTGAAGTGGTCACCCCAGGTCCGATCGAGGTCCCAGGGAATCACGATCCACTTCCCGCTCTGCTCCGTGTCGTGGACCCAGTAGAAGTTCTTGATCAGGCTGTCCCAGTGAGAAATGAAGGTCGTCACCGCGAGATAGCTTACGTAACGCTCGACGTCGAGTTCTTGGCGAAAGAACGCCTCGAGTTCGTCTCCGCTGCAGGCGTGGTATCCCTCAATGAAGTCCCGCAAGGGCTGATAGCCCTCGTCTCTGCGAGTGACCTTGTTCCAGTTAACTCGGTAGCTAGCGAGCGTGTCGTAGGCGCGGCCGTCCGCCTTCTCAAACTTGCGCGAGTTCCGCTGCGCCGGGCGGGCCTGATACAGGTCGCCTCCGGCCATCCCGTTGCGCTGCAAGAAGCGCCCGTCGATCATCTCGACCTCGGTGAACACCCCGCAGAACCGGCCGTTTATGTGGACCCGAACCCAACGCGCCTGGGGAGAAGGCACGCCTGCGCGACGAAAGGCCTCAAACCCCATCAGGTCTCGCAGCATCGTCGGATCATGCCAGCCGGAGCGAAGGTTGATCTGGCGCTGGCCTTCGAAGCGCTGCGACTTGGGGAAAGTCAGCACCCAAGCGCGCTTGAGCCAGTTGCGCGTCCAGCTTCCACCCCTGACCTGGATCTTGACGTTGCTCCGAATGTCGGCCACGCCGCCCGGGCGAACCGCCACGAAGCTCGCGGGGAAGCGGTGCCGCTCGGGACGCTCCAGCAGGCGCGTGTGCTCTTGGGTCGGGAGCTCAAGGCAGTAAAGGGGGAACTTCGTGAGCTCGATTCCGCCTCCGAACACGAAGTAGCGAAGCGGGCCCCCACGGAGAGGATCCTCCGAAATCCGCGTGACGCGCGTCCCTGAAAGCGCGCGGACCGTGAAGCTGACGAGGCTCTGGTCAGGAGCGGCGGGGATCTCCCCAGACATGCGGATCCAACCGCGAGTCCGTGTCTCGCTCGGCCGAAGCTCGACCTCGCCCTCCGCCGTGCGAGTCTTCCACTCGACGACGACCCGAACCTCCTCCTTCGGGTCGAAGAAGAGCCTCGCAGTGATCGGAACCCCCTCTTTGGGAGAGACGTAGTCGCGAGGATAGGTCAAGTCGTCGAGGCCCAGTCCGCTGAAGCTCTCGACGACCGCGTTGGCCCGTCCAGGACTAGGCTCCGCGTCTCTCCAATTCAGCGGGCCCCGATACTCGGTGCTCGGATCGACGCGCTGAGCAGAGTTCCCCGGACGGCCTTGTCGATAGCGGGCGGAGTCGAGCAGCTTGCCCGCTCGATCGAAGAGCCGCAGCGAGCCGGCTCGGCTGGGCCGACCGCTCAGCTCGCCCGCTGACTCGACCGAGGAGCCGTAGGCGAGCTGGAGCGCGCGCTGCCCTTGGACGGAGAGGACCAAGAACCCCCCCGGAGAGATCACCTGCCCTCGCCCGAAGGTGTAGCGAGCCGTCCCGACGAGGTGGTGGCCCTCGAGGTCGATCGGGTCGGCGCCTGTGTTGTGGAGCTCAATGAACTCGGCCCCACCCGGCATGACCTCGTTAATGACCAGACGCGCTTGGGCGAGCGTAGCGCCGGCCAAAACGAGCAGGAGCGCGCTCAGGAGTGGCGAACCCCTCACAGCGCCCTCCCACCACGGAGTCCGCCGCGGGCCAGGTAGACCGCGATCCCGAGGCCCGCTCCCAACAGCACCAGCAAGTCCCCCAAGGAGACATGAGCCGCCGAATGCGCTGGAGTGGAGCTCTTGCTCTTGAGGTAGCGACTCCGACTGACGACGAAGCTCTCGAGGCGGCCGAGCTCTCGCTGAATGTGGTCGGCAGTGCGCACCTTCTTGACGCTCCGGCCGTCGTAGCGGCTCGTGTAGTTCGCCCAGCGTTTGGCGTCGGCCAAGATCTCGGGTTTGGCCAACTTCATGAGACGACGCGCCCTCGCGCCGACCTTCTCTGCGGTGAACTCGCTCTCGATCAGCTCGGCTTGAATCGCTCGCAGGCGCTTGACGAGCTCGGGCTGCTCGAAGACGCGAGTTCGGAGACGGTTCCACCAGCGCCGCCCTCCCCACTCGATCGGGCGCGCGCGAGTACCGATCTCCAGAGGCGCCCGGCCAACCAGCCAGAGCCCCTCGTAGTGGTCGCCCCACGTTCGGTCAAGGTCCCAGGGAATCACGACCCACTTCTTGCGCAGGCGATCAAAGCACCAGACGAAGTTCCGGTTCACGCTGTCCCAGTGGTGCAGAAGCGAAGTCACAGCCAGGTAGCGAAGGTAGCTTTCGAGGTCGAGGTGTTCACCTAGGAACGCGATCGAGTCCTCGGCTCCCTCGTAGCCCTCCAAGAGGGAACGTAGCGGCCCGAGCGTGTTGGGATCGTCGAGGGCCCAGCTCGCTTCGTAGAGGCTCGGCGGGGAGAGGGTCCGGCCGTCACATTGGAGCGAAGAGAGATCCTGCCGTGAGTTCCTGGGACGAGCGAGGCTCGCGTCGAGGAGACCGTTCTGGAGCAGGAAGGGCCGCTCCAAAGGCTCGACCTCCGTGTAGAGCCCAAAGAACTCGCCGTTGAGCTCGACCCGGACGAGGCGCGCGCGAGGAGCGAGGACCTTCGCCCGCCGGTAGAGGTCGAACCCAAGGACCCGTCGCAGGCCGATCGGATCCCGCCAGCTCGTTCGCAGGACGAGCCCCCCCATTCCTCGGTAGCGCCGGCTCCCAAGGTTGATCACCCAAGAGCGCTTGGACCAGCGTCGACCCACGGCGCGTCCTCGAGCCTGGAGGCTCACCTTCCCGATCGGTCGGAGTTCTCCCCCTGGCTCGGCGATCGCCAACGTCGCCGCAAAGCGCCGCCGCTCCGGTTGCGCTCGAAGGCTCTGCATCTCCTGGGGCGAGACCTCGATCGAGTAACAAGGGAGCGCGGTCTCCGGCTGAGTCGCCGAGTAGAAGGAGAAGGAGCGTCCTCCGACCGAGTCGGAGGAGACCCGCTTGGTGCCAGACGGCCCCTCGAGCACCCATTCGTAATAGACCGTCGCGCGGTCTGGCCGAGCGGGCAGATCGGCCTCGGCCAGCGTCACGCGCGAGGAGTGAGGCTCGAAACGGAGTGGGACTCGTTGGCGAGGGATCTGGGGCCCCCACCACTCCAGGGAACCGCCTGTGGGTCGGCTGCCGTGGACTCGACAGCTCACTCGGACCGATTCGCTTGGACGAGGGGCCAGCGGGGTGTGCGCAGTGTGATCGACGAGGAGCGGGGGAGCCTCCTGGGAAGGCGAAACCTCCCCCGGCGTGGGAAGCCCGAGGGTCCAGTTCTCTCGGCCCTGGTAGAGAGTCGTCCGTGAGATTCGGACGGCTGAGCGACCCGGCACGAGCTCCCCATAGCAAGCCAAGTCGATCACCCGCCCCTTGGGATCGTGAAGTTGAATCACGCCGCCCTCATTTTGGATCCTCCCCCAGCAACCAACCAGGGTCTGCCCCGCCAGCACCTCAGCCCCGAAGTGCTCCTTGAACTCAAGCACGCTCTGGGCAAGGACGACCCGCCCCTTGGGGGGCACGACCAAGGACTTGAGGAAGGTGTGCTGGAGGTCCCCCGTGAGGCGATATCCCTTGAGATCAAGGTCCACGTCAGCTGAGTTGTAGAGCTCAAGGAACTCAGGGTCAGCCTGGTGAACCTCGGTGATCACCAGGTCGGCAGCGAGGCTTCTCTCCTGGAGCGCAACCAAAAGCAACGCAGCGCACGAGGCCAGCAAGCCCATGCGCTGAAGACTCGAACCGAGTAGACGAGGTCTACGGAGCTTGTGGGAAATAGTGAGTCCGAAGGACGATTGTCTTTGCAACCGCGGCGCCGTTTGGGAACCAGGACACGGTCACCACAACCTCGAACGTGTCGCCCGCGAGCCAGTCTGCGGCGGGGTTCACGGCTGTGGGTGGGGAGTTGGTGTTGTCGTATTCCCACGGAACGATCGAGAGGTCACCTGTGAAGGCAGCGTAGTCTGCGAACTCTAGGTTTCGCTGGCTCGTGAAAGGCTGTTGCCACACGTTCGCCGGAGTCGCGTCCTTCGGCAGCGCTAGGCCGTCCACGTCAGCATAGGTCCCGCGAAAGTCTTGGTTGGAGACGACGTAGTTGAGGGCGCCCTCGGCGAAGGTGACGGCCTTTGCTTGCTCGCTCATCAACCGGTTGACCGTGACCGCGCTCATCATGGCGGCTGCCAGCCCGACGAGCACCACCGCCAGAATGGCCAGCGCGACAGTCACCTCAATGAGGGAGAAGGTGCGCTCCCGACGAAAGAGGGGGCGAAAGGTCATAGGGATTGATTCCTTGCGGTGGAAGGATAACAAGCAAGACACGTCGCGTAGTGGTACGCGGCCCCGGCGAATTGCGCGGGACCCTGGCGACGACGACCAGCGTTCTTAGTTCTTGGAGACCGTGCCGTTGGTGCCCAAGACAGTGATGGTTTGGGAGGGGTCGGCCTGGATCACTCCAAGCGTCCCCGTCCCGTTGATCTGGATCTGGTTGAGTCCAGCCATCCCGTATTGCCAGGGCTGAACGGCCTCAGGCACGAGCGCCGCGTGCATGCTCACGATCATAGGATTGCGGCCGCGGTGGTTCGCCTCGTAGGCCCGAGCGAGCGAGGCTATCTCGTAGTAGAAGTTGCCGGGGGAGATTTCCTTGTATTCGACCCGGAGCACGAAATCGGGCGCCCCCCCTCCCGGGAAGCCGAAGTCGACGGCGGTCGTGGCGAGCAAGTTCTTGGCACCGCCCACAACGCCCGTGTCGAAGTCGACGATGTTGCCTGTCGCGGTGCTGTAGAACGTCCCCGTCGTATCCCGCAGGACGCTGGGGCCGCGGGCGGGGACTAGCGTGCTGTCGGGAGCCTGGCCGACCAAGACCATGTAGTAGGGGCTGGCTACGCTGCCGTCGCCTACCCAGAGGGGAGCATAAGTGGGGTCGGTTGGGATGATCGAGGTCCCCTTCACCACGTCCTTGTTCAGGTAAGCCGTGCCTAGGTGCACGGCGCCTCGAGCCTCGTTCCTGACCACGCTCGACTCGGTCGTGCCCTTGGTCTGGGTGTAGAGGATTCCAGTCGAATTGAGAATGACGAGGAGGACTCCCATCGAGATCATGACGAGAACCAGGACTTGAATGAGAGCCGTTCCGCGCCTCGGAGTTTGGATTTGCATGGCTACTACCTACTTCTCAATGATCGGCATGATCTTGAGGCTCCGGCTGGCGCCCCCTAGACTCGAGGTCTGGAGCGAGTCGTCGACGACGATACTGCTGAGGTTATTCCCCGACAGGGTCAGGGTGTTGTTCGCCAGCGCGGCCCCGCGGAAGCTGTCGGTCTGAACCTGAATGTCACCCGCTGCTTGAACCTGAACCTGCCCGTTGCCGAGGTAAGTCACCGAGTTGAAGTTCACGGTCGTGTCGCTGTAGAGGATCAGGGTCGTCCCGTTCTGAAGGGAGATCTGAGTCGTATCGAGGGTCACGCCGTTGCGAATGTGAAGGTGGACGTCACCCCCTCCGCTGAAGGTCAGGGTTCCCCCCGTCATGGCGAGACTGTCGTAGTGGTAGACCCCCGCTGCGAAGGTCTGATCGGCGACCAAGGCGCCGCCCACGTCGGTTCCCCCGGTCGGGGCGACGTAGGTGAATTCGGGGATCAAAGCGTCGACGCGCTTGAGCACTCCGCCATTGCTCAGAAGCACGTCACTTGGAGGGTCACCGGCCGCCCCGTGGAGGCCGAAGTCCCCGGGAATCGTCACATTCCCGCCACCGGCGAAGGCGACCCCCAAGAACGCGAAGGCGAAGGCGAGGCCAACGAGGCTCTTCTTGTTGCTGATCTGATGCTTCATGACTGCTTCTCTTCTCTGAAATCCCGCAGGCAGTGGAGCGCAAAGCACGCTACACCTGGTAGTTGTTGTTGGTTTGGCTTGCGCTTCGCGTTCATGGCGACTGCCGCATTGTCGAGACGTCAAACGCGAGAACGGCGATTTGGCCCCCGGCGACTGGCTCGGGATTGACGAACTGCTCGATCCCGTTCGGCCCCTCTCCAGTACTGATCTTGAACGCGATTTCGATCTGGAGGTAGTCGCCTTGATTGGTGACGCGAAACCGAAGGATATTGTGTGAGATCACGCGGGTGCTCCCGTCCGGCAAGCGAAGTCGAAGCCTCCCACCCCGAGTCGCGCCTCCCGAAGCGTCGAACGCGACGGGGAACACAGCCCCAGCTGGGTCCACGACCTCAAGAACCGAGACTTGATCCGCCACGATGAGCTCAAGGGTCCCGGCCACGTTCGCCCCATAGGCCGGGTCCCGAATCGGTCGAAACTGGAGCGCCGCGTAGTACTGCCCTGCGGCCGGGGTGTAGGTGCTCGTCCCGTGCTCGACAGCTGCGGTCCTGAGAATTCGCGAGACCTCTTTATACACCCGCTGGGCTTCCGCGTTCCCATAGGCGCGGGTCTGCATGTCGTTGCCGAGCTTGGCCTGGGAGCTCATGGAGAGCATCACCACCAGCATCAAGCTGGCCAAAATGGCAGCAGCGACGACGATCTCAATGAGAGTCGTCGCCCGCCGTGCCAGGCCCGTGTTGTTCCTACGTGTTGGGAAGATCACCGCACCTCACTGTTGTCTCGATCCCCTTTGTTCACCTCAAGCAAGACGTCGCCCTCAGACAAGATCGTCACGCCAGGCGACTGGGGAGCGGCGGCGGCGCTGGTGACGGCGCCCGTCCCGAAGGACCCGTAAGCCGCGCCCGCAGGCGCAGGCTGAACCCGACTCTCGTGGGAGCTCATCAAAATGAGCCCCCCAAGCGTCCCCACGGCAAGCAGGCTCGCAGCCAAGCCTATGAAGGCGACCAGGGTCAAGCGCCCTCGAGGTGCCCGAGCCGTGGCCCGAGGCACAAGGACGGACCGCCACCGATCGTCTGCCGCAGGCGTAAACCCGAACTCCTCGGCGAAACCGAGGAGCTCGTGCTCGGGCGAAAACGAACACTCGTCACAGTGTGCCAAGTGCCCCTCGACGAGACGAGCTTGCTCGCCCCCGAGGATCCCGTCCCGCCAGCCCTCGACGAGAGGGCCGATATCGTCGCAATTTGACTTCATGGTGCCTCCCCTCTCGAAGAGTGTGCTGCTGGTGGAAAGGTGGGCTAGTCGCTGCTGGCGCTGTCGGAGCCCGAAGAGCCCGAAGAGCCCGAAGAGCCCGAAGAGCCCGAAGAGCCCGAAGAGCCCGAAGAGCCCGAAGAGCCCGAAGAGCCCGAAGAGCCCGAAGA
>JAESQQ010000086.1 GCA_016765095.1 Planctomycetota bacterium
CTCTTCGCGTCTTTGCGTTGACTCTCCCCTTTTTCCGTTGCCTACTGCCCTTGGCCTCGCCACCGAATCCGAGCGCATTCGCCCTAGTTTCCGACCTCTGCGGCTCTTGGCGAGTCTCCGCATCTCCGCGGTGAGAACTGCCGGTTTCGCGACAACCTCTCGAACAGGTGCTCGACACGTGCCCGTCCCCGAAGGTCGCCACGGCCCGCAACCTCCGGGTCGCGGATGCGTGTCGGGCGCGGGCACCGCTTCGCTGGGCACAGGCACGTCCGAATGCGCTAGTCCGAAGCTGCGACGCTTTCGTCCTTGGCGAGCAAGGGGCCCTTCCCGTTCGCAGGCTGGCCTCCGGTGGTCTCGAGCCAGTGGATCAGTTCGGCCGGATCCGCGCCGTCTCCGCTTGGGAGCCCACGAATCGCGCTGGCGCAGTTCGCGATCGCCTCGACTCGCTCACCTTGAACCCTCGGGTCGAGCTCCTGAACGAGCCAGTGCACGATCGACTCGCGGCTCTCGAGGTCCCACGAGAGGGAGGCGATTCGCTCAGCCTGCTGCTGGAGTTGGTCTATGTCGCTTTTTGATGCCCCGGTGCTTCGGCCCGCGAGCGCGGTCTTGAGATCGGCGATTCGTTCATCTGCAGAGAACAGCTTCGACTCGACTTCGCTGAACTGCTCGAGGTCCCGCTCGAGTCGCTGACGATCGCCCTCAAGCTCTTCCATGGCCTGCATCGCGTCCCGCTCGAGTTCACGGCGCTGACGCTCCTCCTCGGCCACGCGGGCCTCGAGGGCCTGCACGGACTGACGCAGCTCGAGGACTTCGACTCGCTCCTCGCCGGGATCCGAATCGGAGACGCTGCCCACGCCGTGCTCGCCGAGCTCCCAGAGCAGCCAGAGGCGCAAGTCCTCAAGCATTCCGCGGGCCTCTTCGCGGGCACGAAGCTCGACCTCGAGGTGGGCGTCGAAGTCGCCAAGGCGTCCCGTCGCGCGCGACGCGCGTCGATCGAGCTCGCTGGTCTCGACCCCGACGTCGGTCGCGTTTCGAACGGCGCGCTCGGCGGTCAGGAGGTCTTCCAAGAGGCCCTTGCGGCGAGAGCGGAAGTCCTGGCGCATGTGCAGCAGCGCCTCGGACTCGTCGCGGAGCTTGGCTTCGATCTCAGGCAAGAGCGCGCTCGACTCTGCGAGGGCATCGGCCCGCTGCGGAGCCTGAGTCAGCAGCCAAGCCACCGCCTCCTGGTGGTCGTCGTTGCCTCCCTCGTCCCGAGGACCCTCCGCCACTAGCGAGCGGCGTGCCTCGGCGAGGACCTTGTCGGCGGACCCGTCCGGCCCGACTCCTCCTCCGACAGCGCCCGATTGCTCCAACAGCCGAAGGGACTGATGCGCGCGGACCAAGTCGCGGTGCGTGGCGAGCCCGCGCCAGCACTCCGACTCCAGCAACCGACCGAGGTCGTAGACTTCTTCGGAGAGGCGAGCCCGATCCCCCTCAAGGCGATGACCCTGACGATCCCGATCGGCAAGCTCTTCCTCGAGAGCAGTCACCGTCGCCTCGAGATCCGTCGGTGGGACGTCCTCGACCACGTCTTGCTTGACCTGCCCGACCGACTGCAGCCCTTGCAGACCCACGAGCTCGGCCCGCAGCGCGATCGAAAGCTGCTCCTGCTCGCTCAGGAGAAGTCGCAGGTCACTCAGCTCCGCCCGAGTCTGAGCGAGGTCGGCGACGGAGTCCTCGCCGCCGACCCGCGCCGCGGACACGGCGGCGCTCTCGGGGAGGTCTGGGTGATCGAGGACGTCGGTGATCGGCTCGGCCTCCGCCAGAGCCGCCTCAGCGATCAGGCGAGCCACGGAGGCCTCAGCCTCGTCGCGCTCTTTCTCAGCCAGGGCCAGGCGCCCGCCCAGGCTCTCGAGCTCGACCTCGGTCGTGGCCCGAGCCGCAACCGCCTCGCTCATTTGTGAGCGGAGGCTCTCCAGGTCGGCTTGAGTCACGGCGGTGGCGGCGCTGAGGTCTGCCCGGTGCTTCCGCTCGGCGCCGAGCTCGACTTCGAGCGCCTGAACGCGCCCGGCCTGAGCCGCTGCAGCGCGCAGTTCGGCTGTGCTCTGCTCTCGGTCTTGAAGGCGACGCTCAAGGCCCTCCTGAACCGTGCGCTGGGCCGCCAGGATGGCCTCCAGCCGGCCGACTTCTTGCTGAGCCGCCTGCGCCTCCGCCTGGAACTCACGAACCCGCGCCTCTGCGCCCCGGGCCCGGGCCTCGAGTCCCGCCTGGACAGCCTGATGCGTCTCTAGGACGGTCTCGAGCCGCCGTCGCTCGGAGTTGGCCTGGCGGAGCTTGTCCTCGAGTGCTCCGACTCGGCCCCGCGCCGTCCCGAGTTCCGCGTCGGCCGCGACCTCCTGCTGAGCCTCGGCTTGGCGAACCTTCTGGGTCGCTTTAGCCAGCGCCGCGTCCCGCTCCGCGAACGCCGCGTCTCGCTCCGCCCGACTCGCCGCCAACTCGGCCCCGGCGACAGTGGCCGCGCGCTGGGCAGTCGCTTGGGAACTCTCCGAGCGATCGAGATCCGCTCGGAGGATCGCGACCTCGGCTTCGACTTCGACGAGCTTCGCATCAGATCGTGCCGCGATTGAGTGGGCGGCTTCGAGGTCGCCTGCGAGCGTGGCCTCGGTCTCGTCGCCCTCGCGCGTCGCGGCGTCGAGGCTCGTCTCGACCGCCTTCAGGCGCGCACGCACCGCCTCGAGCTCGGCCACCGTCGCCGAGAGGGCTTGATCCCGCTCCGTGACGCTCGCCTGAGCGGTGTCTCGCTCCGCGACCGTCGCGCTGAGGGCTTGCTCCTGCTCTGTGACGTTCGCCTGAGCCGCATCTCGCTCAGCCACCGTTGCGCTGAGGGCTTGCTCTCGCTCCGCCAAGCTCGACCGGGCTGCGTCTCGCTCGGCGACCGTAGCACCGAGCAACTCCTCGCGCTCCGCCAGGCTGGCCTCGGCCTCGGCCACGCCAGAATCCACCGCCACCGCCGCCGCAGCAGTCGCAGCAGTCGGCTCAGCGGGGGTCGACGACGCGGCGCGGGCTTGAGCCACACCCAGCTCCGTCCGAACCATGTCGAGCTCGGCCTCCGAAGCCTCGAGCTCCGCTTGCGTCGCCTCCAACTCGGCTTGGGTCAGCTCCAGTTCGCCAAGAGCCCCGCCCAGCTCGGCCTCGAACACTTCCTGGAGGGCGAGGTCCTCGGCGCGAGTCGCCTCAGGATCCGCGGAAGTCTCGGAGCGAGCCAGATCCCGCTCCGCGAGAGTCCGTTGCAGCTCTCCTTCGGCAGAGACCCGGGCTTGGGTCGCCTCGCGAATCTCCTCCCGGAGGAGATCGCGGGTCGCGGCGGCTTGGTGCTGCCCCTCCTCAAGTCGGTCGATTCGAGCTTGGGCTTCGGCGAGGGTCGCCAAGGCGCTCGCTAGCTCAGCGGCAGCGCTCGCAGCCTCGCTAACCGCCTCGGCCCGCTCAGCCGTCAGAGGCGCTGCCGTCAGAGGGGCTGCCGTCAGAGGGGCTTGGGCGAGCTCCGCCTCGAGGGTCCGCACTCGGTCCTGCGCCGTGCTGAGCTCCGCCGCGGCGACTTTCCCAGCCTCGTGCTCCTCCCTCAGCCGGTCCTGCAACCCGGCGGCGACATCTTTGGCGCCCCCGGCTCGTCCACGAGCCGATGCCAACTCCAGCTCAAGCCCGGCCAAGCGCTCGCGAAGCGTGTCGATCTCCTCGGAGTCTCCTGGCCCCTCGGGTGCCTGAGGAGAGGCGCCGAGCTGGAGCAAGACGCTCTCGAGCTCCGCCAGGGCGGATTCGCTCTGGGCGAGGGCCAGGCGTGCCTGCTCCGGGTCCAGTTCGGCGAGGTCGGCTTCGAGATCCTCGAGGGCCCCGACTTCGGCTTTGAGGTCTTGGCTAGCCGCGCTCAGGGCCGAGAGCTGCGTCGCGCTCGGGCCCGAAGCCGAGGCGCCCTCACGCGAAGTCGCGAGGCGCTCACCGAGCGCCTCCGCCGCCCGCAAGCGAGCCTCGAGAGCCGCTTCGCCCTCCGCTGCCGACCAGACCCAGGCTGCCTCAGCCTGGCGACTCTCGGCGAGGTGGCGGCGAAGACGATCGCCCTCCTCCCGGGCCGCGTCCCGTTGAACCTGCGCCTCGTGGAACGCTCGCCGCGCCCGCTCGTAGTTCTCCGCGTCTGCGGAGCGATCGGCCAGCTCTCGCTGAAGGCGGGCGACTTCGGTCTGAGGGTCTGTCCCCTCCGCTAGGGGCGGAGCGTCGAGCAGATCGGTGACGGTTCCTTCGGCGGCTGCGCCCGACTCCTCGGACTCGGGCGCCTCGTCGCCAAGCGGCTCTGCTGGAGCGACCGAGGGGACTTCAAGACCCCCGACCAACTTCAGTTCGAGCCGCTGAACCTCAATGTCAGCCCGCGCGAGCTCCTCCTCGAGCTCGGTCTGCTCGGCGTTGAGCTGGTCGATCTCCTCGAGCGACTCCCTCTGTGACTCCACGAGCGCGTCGTGGAGGTCGCAGAGTGCCTCGTAGGAGTCGCGGAGGCCGAGTAGCTCGTCCTCGAGGTTGATCCGCACTGCGCTAGACGCCTTGGAGAGTCCTGCGTGGACCTCTGCGCTCGTCGAGACGTCGCCCAGCTCCTCCTCAGCCTGGCTCCAAGCCTGACCCGCAGTGTGAACCTCCTCGCGAGCGTCGGCCAGCGCCGCTCGGCCCGCTTCGACTTCGACGCGAGCCCGCTGGAGGCCCTCGTCGACCGATGAGTAGCGAGCCATGAGCGTCTGGAGTTCGAGTTGAGCCAGGGAGCGCTCGTCGTCGCTCGAGCGGAGCCGAGACTCGACCTCGACCCGGATCGTCTCGCTCTCATGAAGGGCTCGGGTCGCCTCCTCGCGGGCAGCCTGCTCGTGGGCGCAAGCGCGCCGGAGCTGTTCGAGGGCCCGCCGCCAAGCTTCGCTGCTCGGCTTGCCCGCCTCGAGTCGCCAGACGACTTCTTCCAAGACGTCGATCCGGGCGGCCCGCTCCTCCGCTTTGACGTAGGCACCCAGCAAGTGATCGAGGTCGAGGTCCCCCGCCTCGTCGGCGACGAGCCCAGGCAGTTCGGGACGGCCGACCAGAGGCGAGCGAAGGCGCTGAGTCTGGTGCCCCGCGCGGGACTGATCGACCTCGACCGCCTGAGCCGCAGCCAGCCGATCAGCCAGCCGCTGGACCTGCCCCTCAAGCGCGAGGCTCTTCTCGCTCGCAGCGGCGAGCCTCGCTTCGAGGTCTTCTGTCCGCCGATTGGCGGCTGCGGCCTCGCTGCTCGACGAGATCAGCGCCCGCTCGAGGTCGCTGATCCGAACCCCGCCGGCGGGGTCTACTTCCTCCTCCGAAGAGTCACTGAGGACTTCGTCACCGCCCGCCGCGGCTGCGCCGAGGAGCGCTTCACCAGCCCGGGTAAACTCGTCACCAGCCTGGGCCAACCTGTCACCAGCCTGGGCCAACCTGTCACCAGCCTGGGCCAACCTGTCACCACCAGCCTGGGCCAACTCGTCACCAGCCTGGGCCAACTCGTCACCGGCCAGGAGGGCCGCAGCCTTCGCCTTGGGGGAATCGCTCGCGAGGAGTCCGTCCTCAAGGATGTCCTGGAGAGACTGGTCGTCGAGGGGCTCGCTGTCTTCGTCCGCGAGGAACTCGCCCGTCGCGCTGAGCGAATCGCCGGTGTCTGGCGTGGCTTCCCCCCCGGTGGGGTCGGTGGCCTGCTCAGCGAACATGGCCGCCGCAGCCTCGAGATCAGCGGCAGCAGATTCCCCAGCCGTCCCAGCCTCGAGTTCGGTGACTCGCGCCGCCAGCGCGTCACGCTCCTCGCGGATCGAGGCGAGCTCGGCGTTGAGTTCTTCCGCCCGGTCCTGCTCTTCGGTGATCAAGTCGGCCAGACGAGGGAGCTCGTAGCGAGCGGTCTCGGCCTGCCCCTTCTGGAGTTGCTCGATCTGCCTGTGGGCCTTCTCAAGTTCAGTCTCCAGCTCAGCCACACGCTCGAGCGCGACGAGCTCTCGCATTTCGAGGTCCCGCTCGCGGGCCGCTAAGCGCTCAGCCTCCTCGCCTCCGATCTTTCGCACCAGCTCCACGAGCTGGGAACGGCGCAAGCCGCGAACCCGCTGAGGCGCGACTTGGGGAGGGAGGGGAGTGCTCTCCGCAGAGAGCTCCATCAAGAGCCGCTCGCCTAGGCCCACAGTCGCCTCGCCTGCTTCGCAGGGAGATGGGTGACCGCTGTTTCGTATCCCATGTCCAAGAACACTCGCATCAGTGTGACGGTCGCATGGGCCGGTGACAACCCACGGCCTGCATTGGAGTTATCGAACCTGCTAAACCGGAGGCCACGATTCTGAGAGGTCGCCCACCCGGGTGTTCTCACGACTCCGCTCCGCCATGAAGGCGACCTCGCTCAGAATCGTGCTCCGCTTTAATAGGAAGAGTTGGGTGTCGAAAGGGTCGTAGCTGCGTAGCAGGGCTCACCCCGAGTCCAGCGCGTTCTCTGAGGATCTAGTAGACGGGAGCACACGATCGGGAGCGGTCACTGTCGACCAGCTCTTCTCTCGGCAACACCCCTTCACGTGACCGCTCATGATCGTGAACTCCCGTCTAGATCCTTGGGGTAGACGCCCCGCCAGGATCCGACGTGAATCTTGGCGACGTCGAGGGCCATTCGATAGGCGTCGCGAAGGGCGGAGACCTTTGACCCCTCTGCGTAAACCCAGCGCACCGGGACCTCCCGGATTGAAAAGCCCAGTCGACGGGCCAAGAAGAGCACCTCGACGTCGAACGCCGTGACCATAGGCCCTTCGATCTCGCCTCCGCGCCCCGAGGGGAGGTCCGTGAAGATCGCCTGGGCGGCCTCCCGAGTGAAGAGCTTGAACCCGCACTGGGTGTCGCGGACTCCTGGGACCAGAGTTCGGGTCAGGAGGTTGAAGCCCTTGCCCATGAAGTGGCGATAAAAGGGCTCCCCCTCCCGCTTCGACCCGACCGCTTCCCGCGACCCGATCACGACTTGGGCGCCTTCGCGCGCGGCTGCCACCAAGTGGCGCGCTTCGCTGAGGGGTGCGGAGAAGTCTGCGTCCGAGAACAAGATCAGGTCACCTCGAGCCGCCAGGATCCCCGCCCGGACGGTGGCCGCCTTCCCACGGTGAGGCTCGGCCAGGACGCGAACGCAGTCGCGCTCAGCGGCGAAGGCCTCGAGCAGGGCCAAGGTCCGATCCTGGCTTCCGTCGTCGACGAGCAACACCTCGACCGGGGCAGCCGAGGGAGCGGCGAGCCACGCGTCGAGCTGGGCGAAGCTCGCTGCGAGGCGCTCGGCCTCGTTGTAGCTCGGGATCACGACCGAGAGCGCCGGCTGCTCTTGCGGAAGGGAGCTGGGCGGGAAGGGAACCTCGGAGCTCGTCAGGGGAGCGGACACCACGAACCCCCTACTTCTGCGAGAGCATGACCTCAGCCCGAAAGCCGGGCGGGGTCGAGGAGGTCCCCGTCTGGAACCACCCTGCCTCGTGGAGGTGGGCTAGATACTGGCGATAGCGATAGATGTACCGTCCGTCGCCCGTCACGAGGGCTATGCCTCGCAAGGCGCCAAGCAACGACGCCGCCTCCCGGACGCGGGTCCCTTTCCGTCCCGAGGGCCGGAAAGCGTTCGACTTGGCGTCCCAGAAGTGGCGATCGAGCTTGCCCGCCATTTCCCGGGCGGCCTGGAGCGCGGCTGTGGATCCTGTCATTTTGTATCCCGCGACCAACCCTTGGATCGCGTAAGCCTGGGACGAGAGCGAGCGGTTCCGAATCGCACGCGAGTTGGTGCTGATGTCGTATTTGTCGTAGACGCCCTGCCGCTCTGAGCGAGCCCAGCCGACGAGGTTCTTGACCAAGGCGTTGGCGAGCTTGTCGGCCTTCCCTTGCTCGAGCGCGAGCGCCGTGGCTGCGTCGCGGTCAATCCCCTTCGCGTCCGCTGGGATCCGAGAGAAGGCCTCCATGGCTTGGAGGAACACGGCAAAGTCCTCAGGAGACACGGTCATGCCGCGGCTTCCCTTGGACGCGGTCGAAGCGGCGCTCGCACCAGACGCGAGGCTGATGTGGAGAGTCAGCATGGACCGGAACGCGAACACCGCCACTTCAATGGCGGCGTCGCGGGCCTCTGGATCGACGAGGTAGATCTTCTGACCCCGGACCATAAAAGGCTTGAGCGCGCTCATGATCGCCGGGTCCTTGCTCGTCAACTCGATCGCGAGCGTCGAGGCCGCCAAGAGCACAAAGGACTGGGCCCGTAGCTGACTCTCGGTCTCAGGCGCTGAGTAGGAGAGGACCTCTCCGTCGAGCGAGACCTCCCAGCTGGTCGGGAACTGATAGCGACGGGGATCGAGCTTGAGGAGCGACTCCTGACGGAGGATCTCGTCCTTCTTGCTGTCGAACACAAGCCGCCGTTGGAGTTCGATCGCTTTGGCGCCCGCCGCCTGGAGCGCGAGCAACCCGAAGAACCCGTCCGTCGCGTTGTCCCCGCGCAGCGTGAGCGCCTTGCCGGCTTGTTGGACTTCGCGTGTCAGGCGGAGCTGCTCGATTCCGTAGCGAGTCTCCACCAGCATTGCCAGCCCGACGCCTTCGAGGGTCGCCTTGCCCTTGGCACGACGCCAGGCCCAGGTTCCCAGCCGCTTCTCGCTGCGCGAGCGAGCGTAGGCTCGGGTCACGCTCAGCAACGGGTAGAGCGTCGGCGCGACTCCCTCCGTGTCCGATCGGTTGCCCGCCATGTAGCGGAGCATGAGCATTTCCGCGCCCATCAGCCCGCGTGTGTCGTCGTGGCTGTCGCCCTCTTTATTGCGGAGTTCCTTGCGATCAAGGGCCCACTGGGAGTTCGCCAAGGATGGGCCGACCGACCCGGCCAAGTAGGCCCGAATCAATTCGTGTGCCGGCTCGGCCGCCAGCTTCTCCGTCAAATCCCGATAGGCCCTCGTCGTCGGCCAGGCCTTGGCGAACAAGGCGCGGCGAAGGGGGAGCCCTCCCTCGTGCAGCTCATACGCCGCGTGGAGGAGGTCTCGAGGATCGAGATCGTCCTGGGCTGAGGCGAGGCCAAGCGACGTCAGGATGACGCCAAGGGCGAGTGCGATTCGCTGCATCGGTCCTCCCGAGGGGGCCCTCTAGGGCCTCAAAAGCGGGGCGAAAAGGTATCACGCGCCGAGACCTTGGACAATCAAGCCTTGGACGACAAGGGGTCTGTCGATCTGACAGAGCCGCTGTTCAGACCCGCCTGAGAGCTTACCCAGACGAGACACGAGGGCGGGGAGCGCCAGGGGGCCTCTCTGAGCTGCCCTAGCCCCGCCAATCCGGCAGCGAGTCGTTTCGTAACTCTATTGTTTTCGGTCCCGGCACGTGGGTTGCGAGGCAACGACGCCAAGGCGGGGTCTGCCCCCCTGTATGACAAATACGGAACACGCGCCCACGCGCATCCCCAAAGAAGGAGCACCCCATGGCGACCATTCGCCCGATCAACGACAAGCTCGTCGTCAAGCGGCTTGAGGCCGAGGAGATGACCGCAGGCGGAATCCTGCTTCCCGACAGCGCCAAAGAGAAGCCCAAAGAGGGCAAGGTCGTCGCCGTGGGTGAGGGCAAGGTCCTAGACAACGGGAAGCGCGCCGAGCTTCAGGTCAAGACGGACGATCGCGTGATCTTCAGCAGCTACGCCGGAACCGAGATCAAGGTCGACGGCGAGAAGTACCTGATCCTCGACGAGTCCGACGTCCTCGCGGTGGTGGAGTAAGCATGGCTGCCAAGCGAATTGCCTTCGACTCGGAGGCGCGCGAGGCGCTTCGGCGTGGGGTCAACAAGCTCGCCCGAGCCGTCAAGATCACCCTCGGCCCGCGCGGCCGAAACGTCGTCATCGCCAAGAGCTTCGGCGCTCCGACCGTCACCAAGGACGGCGTGACCGTCGCTCGTGAGATCGACGTCGAGGATCCCTACGAGAACATGGGCGTCCAGATGGTCAAAGAGATCGCCAGCAAGGCGTCAGACGTCGCTGGCGACGGGACGACCACCGCTACGATCCTCGGCGAGGCGATCTTCGAGGAGGGCCTCAAGAACGTCGTCGCCGGCGCCGACGCCATGAAGCTCTCGCGCGGAGTTCACGCCGCGGTCGCGCACATCGTCGAGGCGCTCGGAGAGCAGTCCAAGACGGTCGACACCAAGGAGGAGATCGCTCAGGTCGCTCGAATCGCCGCCAACAACGACTCCGAGATTGGCGACAAGATCGCCGAGGCCATGGAGCGCGTAGGTGACGGCGTGATCACCGTCGAGAGCGGCAAGACGCTCAAGACCGAGATCGAGTGGGTCGAGGGGATGCAGTTCGACAAGGGCTACCTCAGCCCCCACTTCGCGGTCGGCAACGAGACGCTCAAGTGCGAGCTCGAGAACCCCTACATCCTGATCCACGAGGAGAAGATCGGCTCGGTCCGTGATCTCCTCCCGATCCTCGAGCAAGTCATGAAGGCGCAGCGTCCGCTGCTGATCGTGGCCGAGGACGTGGAGGGTGAGGCCCTCGCGACGCTAGTCGTCAACCGCCTCCGTGGGATTCTCAACTGCTGCGCCGTCAAGGCGCCTGGGTTTGGGGATCGCCGCAAGGCCATGATGCAAGACCTCGCTGTGGTCTGTGGCGCGAAGGCGATCTTCAAGGACCTCGGCGTCAAGCTCGACAGCCTCGAGCTCGCAGACCTCGGAACTTGCGACAAGGTCGTGATCACCAAGGACGAGACGGTACTCGTGGGCGGCAAGGGCGAAGAGGACGAGATCCAAGGTCGGATTCGTCAGCTCAAGGTCGAGATCGAGGCATGCAGCTCGGACTACGACAAGGAGAAGCTCCAAGAGCGCCTCGCGAAGCTCTCGGGCGGAGTCGCGCAGATCAACGTCGGTGCTGCGACCGAAGTCGAAATGAAGGAGAAGAAGGCCCGCGTCGAAGACGCGCTCCACGCCACGCGTGCAGCCGTCGAAGAAGGCGTCGTGCCCGGGGGTGGCCTCGCGCTCCTCAAGCTGGCCGAGACCCTCAAGGACGGGCTCGACAAGGAGGGTGACGAGCGCCTGGGCGTCGACATCGTTCGTCGAGCGCTCGAGTCTCCGATCCGCCAGATCGCAGTCAACGCTGGCGTCGACGGTGGAGTCGTGATCGAGGAAGTCCGCCGTGGCAACTTTGAGAAGGGCTTCGACGCGCTCAACCGCACGTACGTCAACATGATCGAAGCGGGGATCGTGGACCCGACCAAGGTCACGCGCAGCGCTCTCCAAAATGCAGCCTCGATCGCCAGCCTCCTGCTGACGACCGACGCCATGATCTCGGAGATTCCCGAGGAAGTCGGCGCCGGTGGCGGCGGCGGCGGCGGCATGGGCGGCATGGGCGGCATGGACTTCTAGTCCAGCCGACTTCCGACACGCTTCGAGGTTC
>JAESQQ010000822.1 GCA_016765095.1 Planctomycetota bacterium
GAGGAGCAGCGCCTCGCGGGGTGGTGGGGGGTGGGGTCGACACAGGTGCAGACTATAGCTGCTCATGTCTCCTTCGCAGCCTTTCGCCGCGAGGAGAAGCCCCCTCGCGCCCGCCCGTGAGCGAACGCTCAAGTCCCAACCACGCCGGCCCCCCGCGAGGTTTCGAGGGCCCACTTTTCTCCTTCTCTTCTCCTGAGGGCCAGCAATACTGAGGCAGCAAGGGATCTGCTGAGGCAGCAAGGGATCTGCGTGGCTGGAGTCGCCCCCACCGATTACGACGTCCGAGACAAGCTAGCGAGCTACTGCGATGCGGAACTCTGGCGCGGACTTCGACGCTCAGACCAGCGTCCGGTGCTCGTCAAGCTCCTCAAGGCTCCGACCCAAGACGCGGTCGCCTGGCTCCGGCGCGAGCACCACATCCTCAGCCAACTCTCGATCGAGGGGGTCGCCTCTGCCCTCGACCTCCTGCACGAAGGCGAGCGCTGGGGACTCGTCCTAGACGACAACGGGCTCTCGCCTCTCGAGGCGGGCCGGCTCGACGGCACCGTCTCGATCGCGACTTTCCTCGAGATCGCGACCCGCGCGAGCCAGGTCCTCGCCTCGCTCCACCGCGAGGGCCTGACCCACAGACGAATCTGCCCCGCGGCGATCTTGGTCGACTCGGCCGCGAGTCGGGTCGAGCTGACTGACCTCAGCCAAGCCTCGCCGCTCGACCTCCCCCCGAGAGAAGAGGCCGCCTGGGAAGAAGCGTTCCTCCCCTACATGTCGCCTGAGCACACCGGCCGAATCGGGCGAACGCTCGATCACCGTTCAGACCTCTACGGCCTGGGCGCGACGCTCTATCACCTCCTCACGGGGCGCCCGCCGCTGACGGGCGCCGACGCCTCCGCCGTGATCCACGCCCACCTCGCCCGCGCCCCCGCGCCTGCCAACGAGCTCCGCAGTGAAGTGCCGCGCGTCGTGGCCAGGATCCTCCTCCGGCTCTTGGCCAAGCCCCCCGAAGACCGCTACCAGTCGGCACAAGCGCTGACCGCTGACTTCCGGCGGGCACGAGAGGAGTGGAGAGAAACCCACGCGGTGGCCGAGTTCCCGATCGGTGCCAGCGATTGCTCGCGCCGCCTCCGGCTTCCCGAGAAGCTCTATGGACGAGAGCTGGAGCTCGAGACTCTGTCCCGAATCTGGAGCGCCGAGGTCCCCGAGCGCTGTTTGATACTGGCGACCGGTCCGGCAGGAATCGGCAAGTCGGCGGTCGTCTACGCCCAACGTCCCTTGATCCTCGAGCGCGGCGCCCGCTTCGCTGCGGGCAAGTTCGATCAAGTCTCGCCTGACGTCCTCTACGGGGCCCTCGGCGAGGCCCTTCGCAGTGTGACCCGCCAGCTCCTGGCTCAACCCGACGTCACGCTCCGCCAGACTCGTCACCAACTCCAAGCCGCCCTCGGAGTCGGCGTCCAGGCTCTGATCGAGGTCGTCCCCGAGCTCGAGACCCTCCTGGGCGAGCAACCACCGCTCGCGCCGCTCGGAGCCCTCGAGGCCGAGCACCGCTTCAACGACCTTGTGCTGGGGTTCGTGGCGAGCCTCGCCAGCCCCAAACGTCCACTGGTGCTCTTCGTCGACGACCTCCAGTGGGCCCGCTCGCCCAGCCTCCGGCTGTTGGAGCTGCTCCTGCTCGACGACCGCGCCCAGGGTCTGGTGGTCATAGCGGCTTTCCGCGACGACGAGGTCCCAGCGGGCGCTCCGCTGAGGGAGACCCTCAGCCGTCTCCAGGCGGCGGTCCCGACGACCACGATCCGCCTGGGTCCGCTCGACGTGTCCCAGGTCGGAGCGCTGCTCCGCGAGACCCTCGGACGCAGCGACGAAGAAGTCGCCCCCCTCGCGAAGCTGATTCATGCCCAAACCGCCGGCAACCCCTTCGAGACTCGAGAGCAGATCCGGGGCATGCACGCGCAAGGCCTGCTCAACTTCGACGAAGACCACCAAGGCTGGGCTTGGGATCTCGACCAGATCGCAGACTCCGAGGAGGCGAGCGACATCATTGACCTCCTCCTCGAGGGAATGAGCCGCCTCTCGCCGCGGGGGCGCGACCTGCTCCGCCTCGCAGCCTGCATTGGGAACACGTTTCGGCTCGAGACCCTGGCAGTGATCGCAGAGCGTCCTCCCGAGCGACTCGAACTCGAGTTGAGCGAGGTCGCTGAAGCGCTCTTCATTCAGCCCGTGGCGCCCCACGCCTCGATCACGTCGGCGGACGGGCACCCGACCATCATCGTCCCGCAGTACGCCTTCCGTCACGACCGGATCCAACAAGCCGCCCACGCGCTCCTCCCGATCGGGGAGCGGGCCCAGACCCACCTCAAGATTGGTCGGCTGCTCTCGGCCAGCCTCAAAGAAGGCGCTGGCCTGGTCAGCGCGATCGAAGTCGCCAACCAGCTCAACGCCGGCCGGAACCTGATCACCGATCCCAGCGAGAGAGAAGAGCTCGCCGACCTCAACCGCCGAGCCTCAGTCCGCGCGCGCGAGTCCACCTCTTGGAGCGACGCCCAAGGCTTCATTCGGATCGCGTCCGAGCTCCTTTCTGAGGAGGCGCCCCGACTCCGCCAAGGGCTACGCCTCCCTGGGGATCGTGTTTGGGTCGCTCGGGCGCTACGAAGAGGCTTACAGCTACACCCAACTCGGGATCGCGCTCAGCGAGCGCTTTGGCGACAAGGGTCAGGAGTGCCGGGCCTGTCACACCATGGCCAACCATGTCCTGAGCTGGGTCCGTCCGATCCGGGGGACCGACGCGTTTAACGAACGCGGCTACCAGGCAGGCTACTTCGCGAGCGAGATCCTCTGGTGCGGGTTCATTCAGCTCTTCAAGCTCTACAACCGCTTCTTCGCCGGGCTCCCCCTCACTGAGATTATCGAGGCCTCACGCGAAGGGTTTGAGTTCTGCCGCCGAACCGGCAACCAACCGGGACTCGACGCGATCACAGGCATTCAACTCACGCTCCGAGGCCTGACCGGGGTCACACCTCGAGCAGAGCACGACGCCTTCGTCGCGTCCTGCCGAGCAAAGGAAGGCGCGTTCCCCCTGGCGCTCTACCTCTGCGTTCAGGCGGAAGCCGAGCTGATCGCAGGGCGACCGGCCCAGGCGCTGGAGCTCTGCGAGCAAGCGACGCCGATCCTCCCCGGGGTGGTCGGAGTTATCGTCATTGCTGGACACAATCTGACCGAATCCCTGGCAGCCCTCGACCTGCTCCCGACCGCCGACGCGGCCCGCACCCTTGAGCTGGAGGCCCTCGTCGAGCGCAATCAACGAGTTCTGCGTCTCTGGGCCGACAGCTGCCCGGCGAACTTCCTCTCGCGTTGGCTGCTCGTCGAGGGCGCGCGAGCCCAACGCCAAGGCCTCCCCTTGATCGCGGCCCGTCAGTTCGACCAGTCCGCCGACCTAGCTGGAACCGAGGGGTTCCTCCAGATCGTGGCCCAGGCCAATGAGCGCCAGGCGCAGACCTGGGAGGAAGCCGAGAAGCCCGACGTGGCGGCGCTCTATCGGGGCCGGGCTGCTGCCGCCTACGCCCGTTGGGGCGCGACCCTCAAGCACACCGAGCTCGCCGACGCGGCCTCGAGCGGCGGGGCCCAGTCACGGAGCGCGATCTTCGGTCTAGACGTCGAGCCCCTGCTCAAGGCCTCCCGCGCGATCTCGGGCGAGCTCGTCCGCAAGCGCCTGCTCCCCCAAATGCTCGAAATCCTTGCCGAGACAGCCGGCGCTGAGTGGGGGGTCCTGATCCTCGACCGAGACGCAGACCTCGAGGTCGAGGCCTCCTGGGGCCCCGGGGTCTCGAGTGTCCAGCGCGTGGCAGCGCGAGACCAGGCGCAAGTGGCGGAGGGAGTCGTCCGCTATGCGTTTCGGACCGCGAGCGAAGTCGTGTTGAGCGACGCCTGCGCCGAGGGGCCCTTCGTGGACGACCCCTGTATCGCTCGACGACGGATCCGTTCGCTGCTCGCCATGCCCCTCGTCGCCCATGGGCAAGTGCGGGGAGTCCTCTACCTGAGCAACGAACTCGTGGCTGGAGTGTTCGCCGAGGACCGGCTCCAAGTCCTGCGCCTCCTCCTCCCCCAAGTCACGACCTCGCTCGACAACGCCGAGCTCTTTGCTCAGGTCGAAGCGCGCACCGAAGCCCTCCTGGCTGACGTCGCAATCCGCGAGCGGACCGAGCAAGAGCGCGCCCGCCTCGAGGGCGAGGTCCGTCAACTGCAGCGCCTCGACGCGGTCGGAACCCTCGCGACGGGCGTCGCGCACGACTTCAACAACCTGCTCCAGGTCATCTTTGGCAACACGGCCCTCGCTCGGCACTACAACAGCTCTGCAGAGGTCGAGAACTGCCTGAGGGAGATCAACCACGCGAGCGTTCACGCCCGCAACCTCGTCGCCCAGATCCTAGCGTTCAGCCGACCCGGCAAGCGCTGGCTCGACCACACGGACCTCCGCACCATCGTCAAGGAGGCCCTCAGCTTGCTCCGGTCCTCAGCCCGGCCCGATCTCAAGTTGAGCGCCGAGCTCCCGCCCGAGGCTGCACTCGTCGAGGCCCACGCGACTCAACTTCACCAAGTCGTCATGAACCTCTGCACCAACGCCCTCCATGCCATGGGCGGCCAGGGCCGCCTCGTGGTCGCCATCGAGCAAGTCAGCGTCAGAGAGAACACCCTCGTCGGAGGAGTCTCCCTCGTGGGCGGTCCTTACCACCTATTGTCGGTCCGCGACGACGGGGCCGGAATGTCGAGCGAGACGGCCGCGCGAATCTTCGAGGCTTTCTTCACGACCAAGAGCGCTGACGAAGGGACCGGCCTTGGGTTGCCCGTCGTGCGACGGATCGTGGAAGGGTGCGCTGGCGCCGTCGAGGTCGAGTCCGTCCTCGGGGAGGGGACCACGTTTCGGGTCTACCTGCCCGTCGTGCTGGGCGAGGCCACTCCGTCTGGGACCGTGAAGTCGCTCCTGCGAATCGGCACGGGGCAACGTGTGCTTTGTGTCGACGACGAGGAGGGGATCACCCGACTCCAGCAGAGCCTCCTCTCCGCGCTCGGCTTCGAACCACGCGTCTTAAACGACAGTCGTCTGGCGCTCGAGGTCCTCCGAACGGCACCCAAGACCTACGACCTGGCGATGTTTGACGTGCGAATGCCAGGCATGAACGGTGTCGAGCTCGCGAGGGCCGCCGCTCGATTCTGCCCGGACCTCCGCATCCTCCTCCTGACTGCGGAGGGCACGGGCACCGGCGAGGAGGAGAAGCTGCTCGAGGAGGGCGTCATTTCGGCGATCCTTCGCAAGCCAGCAACCGGCGCCGACCTTGGCCTGGCGGTCGCAGAGGCTCTGGGCCTCGACATCCCCACGTCCTGAGGCAGACCTTCCGGTTCATTGCAGGGTTTTCGTCCCAGGTTTGAGTCACTCACCTTTTCCTCCCCTTTTCACGGTTGAGCGGGCCAGGACCGCTCCTGGGGACACGGCCTTCCAGCAAAAGGGTTTAGGCGAGTCATGGGCCTGGTCCCTTGCTTGCCCACACGTCGCGCGGAAGACGGAAGGAATCTCATGCGTGACGTGCTGGAAGCGACTTGGAAGCTCCCCAAGGGGAGCCCCGCTCTAGAGGACTCTCTGCGTGGGTTCTTTGGCCGGATCAACCGCTCGAACGATCGGCCCTTGGGGCTCCTCGAGAGCGCTGAGCCCCTCGAGAGCTCACCCGCGCCTGCTCACACTCCGGCGCCTGCCTACGCCCGTCCGACTCACGACAGCCTGCTCCTCGAGCCGGAGCAGGTGATTCGCAAGCACCGGACGGAGATCCTCCCCCCTCGCCTCCAACCGGGCGCCTGGGTCGACGAGTTCCGCCTCCTCCGCGAGATCGGGCGCGGGGGAATGGGCGCCGTCTACGAAGTCGAAGACGGCGCGGGCCGTCGCCTGGCGCTCAAGGTCGTGCTCGGCGCAGACAACCCCCGCCGAGTGCTTCGCCTGCAGCGCGAGGGCGAGATCACCGCGGCCCTCAATCACCCCGGGATCGTGCGGATCCACGCCGGCGGGACCTGCCCCGGCGGGCTGCCCTACCTCGTCTACGAGCTCGTTCCAGGCTGCCGAACCCTCGACCAAGTCTGGCCGGAGCTGACGATCGCCGAGAAAGTCGAGTCGCTCCGCGACGCCTCTCGAGCCCTCGCCCACGCCCACGCCGCAGGCGTCGTGCACCGAGACATAAAGCCGGAGAACCTCCTCGTCGACGAGAACTCGCGAATGCGCGTCGCTGACTTCGGCCTCGCGGGCGGGGCAGGCCTGGGCATGGAGCGCGTCACCCTAGACGGGACTTTTCTCGGGACTCCGCCCTATTCGGCTCCCGAGCAGCTCTTGGGCTCCCACGGCGAAGTCGGACCCCACTCCGACGTGTGGTCGCTTGGAGTCGTCCTCTACGAGGCCCTGACCGGGGAGCTCCCCTTCCTAGGCGACTCCCTCCGCGATCAAATCCGCCTCGTCTCCTCGGCGGATCCGATCTTCCCGCGCACGCACAACCCCGCGATCTCACGCGATCTAGAGAGCATCATTCTCTGCGCCCTGAGCGCTGACCTGCGCGATCGCTACGCAGACGCCGACGCCTTCGCCGACGAGCTGGATCGCTTCCTGGCGGGCCAGGACGTCCTCGCGTCTCGCCGACTGAACCCGCGCCATGCGCTCTTCGCCAAGATCAGCGCGTCGGCCGGAGCGGGCCTGTTCTGCGTCGTCCTGTTCGGCCTGAGCCTGTTTGGGGAACCTGGCCCCGAGCTGACGAGCAACGCCCCGCGGGGCTGGACCGCAGCACCGGTCTTCTCAGGCAGCGTCTCGGGCCAAGCCCAAGCAGGCCTCCGACTCTCCGTGGGCGGGCAGCCCGTCGAGCTCGACGCGAGCGGAGCCTACTCGGTCACGCTCTCGCTCCCAGACGGCCGCCACCAAGTCGAGCTCGCCCTGACCCGCGACGGCCACCTCGTCTCGTCGGAGCGCTGCGTGATCCAAGTCGACACCCAGGCTCCCAAGCTCCGTTGGATCGGACCCACTCCAGACGAAGTCGCCTCTCGCGAGGTCGTCCGAGTCGCTGGCATCGTCGAAGACACAGCTTCGCCCTGGGTCGAAGTCAGCGTCCAGGGGAACCTCGTCGGTCGCTTCGCCTCCGGGGAGACTTTTCAGTGCCACCTTCCGCTCCAGCCCGGCGAGAACCAAATCGAAGTCGCGATTCGCGACGCCGCCGGAAACACGACCCGCTCGAGCCGCGCGGTTTGGCTCCCGCCCGCTTGGTACACCGAGTTCGCGCCGGAGTCCCGCGCGCCGCTCCCGCTCCCAGACGGCGTCGTGTTCGGCGAGCAGGCAGGCGAATACCTCCTCCGCCGCGACGGCTCCGCGCTCGTCTTCGTTCAGCCCAGCCACCATGCGGACCTGGCTCGGATCACCGGGGCGCGCGGGACCTTCTATCTAGGCGGCCGCCACCTGACCCGGCTGACCCACGGCTACTTCATGGGAAAATACGAAGTCACCTGGGGTCAATTCGAGGCCTTCTGCCGTGAGTCGAACGTGCCCCTCGCGCGCCCCACGTTCGAGGTCACCGAGGACCACCCTGTGCACGGCGTGACCTGGAACGACGCCGTGGCCTACAGCCAGTGGGCCGGGGGTCGCCTCCCGACCGAGGCCGAGTGGGAGTTCGCGGCGGGCTCCAGCCAAAACCGGACCTACCCCTGGGGAGACAAGACCGAGGCTGGGATCGCCAATCTGGGCGGAGGCACGGACGGCTTCGAGCAAACGGCTCCCGTCGGGAGCAACCGTCGCGACCGGTCTCGAGCTGGCTGCTTCGACATGGGCGGCAACGTGAGCGAATGGACGGCTGACAACTACGCCCAGCTCGAGAAACAGGCTGGAGTGTTGGTCGACCCTCAAGGGCCCACGACCGGCAACCAGCGCGTCGTCAAGGGCGGCTCCCACGCCAGCAAGGAGACACGCAGCGCCCGCCGCGTGCGCCGCTCGCGTCTGCAGCCCACAGCCTCACGCTCCACGATTGGCTTCCGCCTCTTGATCCCGCACGTCTCTGTGATTCAAGTCGCCGCCCGCTAGGGCCCAAGAGACCCAAGAGACGAGAACGAGAACGAGAGACGCGAACCTACAGAGAGGGGCGGAGGAGCCTACTCGCCGCGTGGGCCGCCGTCGCCGCCGTATCCGGCGCGGACCTTCGGGTGGAGGAATCCACCGAAGCACAAGTCGAGCTTGCCGAGCGGAGTCGAGATCACGCCCATGTCGTTGCCGAGGATGATCTCTCCGTGGCCTTCGGGAACGAACCCGCCGCCTGCGACGCGACCGTTGTCGATCAAGTAGCAAATGTTCTTGAACACGTCGTCCGCGAGGAACATGCCCAGCAGAGTCGAGCCACCACCGATCCGATACTCGAACAGGTAGCGATCGACCTCGCCCCGCTCCCCGTTGCTCGGGTGGTAGTAAGGGGTCCCGAGGTAGACGATATTGTCCGGCGCGCCGTGCTTGGCTATGACCTCGCCCTCGCTGGCGCCCTCGGTCAAAGTCTCGACGATCTCAGTGCCGTAGCGCGTGTTCGAAATGCAGCCGCCCGACAGCCCCGAGAGGGCGACCAGGGACGCGAGAAACGCGGAGATAAGTGCAAACTTCCTCATCGGTGTCTTCTCCTATCAGCCCCGCTTAGCGGAGCATCTCGCGGTTGTTTTCTTTGGTGATCGCCGAGCCGCGGCGACCCTGCTGGCCGTAGCTGCCCGCGTAGCCGTCGTCGCCGCCGTAGCCGGCTCGAACCCGACTGTGCATAGCGTCTTGGAGCGCCATCAGGATCGTGCTGCCCGAGCCCCCAGCGACGTGGTTTCCGTTGACGACTGTGCCGTCCTCGATCAGGTAGGCAATGTTGCTGAAGCGATCGCTCTGGTGAATCGTGCCCAGGATCTTGTGACCCTCACCGATCCGAAAGACCACGATGTACTTGTTCCAGTGCTTCTCAGCAGGCCCGACCGAGTTGCCCAGCTCAATGATCTGATCCGGGCAGCCGTGCATGGTGTAGATCTCACCTTCGTCCTGGCCGGGAGCGACGACGGTCGTGCCCTCGGTGCCATACACATGGTGGGAAATGCAGCCGGTGACGGTCGCCGAAGCGAGCAACAACGCACCCAAAAGGAGGCAGAACTTGCGAATCATCGGGTTCTCTCGGGGAATGTGGGACGAGCTCTTAGAGCTGGGGGCAGGAGGAGAACATATGCCCATCCACGAGTCAACAACGCCTCCGACTTCACCTGAGCGGTATGGGAATATGGACGGCCCCGCCACGCGTTGAGCAAAGAGCACATGAGCTACTACGAGCCCGAAGACCTCAAGAACTTCCCCAAAGTCGGCACCTTCAAGCCCGACCTCTGGGAGAAGTTCATGGCCTACTACCAAGCCGCGACCGGTGAAGACGGGGCGCTGAGCAAGCGAGAGAAGGCCTTGATCGCCCTCGCAGTGTCGCACTCCCGACAGTGCCCCTACTGCATTGACGCCTACACCACGGGCTGCCTAGAGGCGGGCGCGACCCCGGATCAAATGACCGAGGCGATCCACGTCGCCGCAGCTTTGGACGCTGGGATCACCCTCGTGCACGGAGTCCAAATGCACAATCACCTCGAAGGCCTGGGCGCATGAGCACCCTCCCGCTGGCCGCGCCCGATTTCCGAGCCACGCTCGAGAGTCGCGACGTGGACCTCAGCCGGCGGACCCTTCGCACGCTCCAAATCAACCTGACCAAACTCTGCAACCAGGCCTGCCTGCATTGCCACGTGGACTCTTCACCCAAGCGCACCGAGCACCTCAGCCCCGAGGGCGTCGAGCGCAGCCTCGAGCTCCTCAAGCTCAACCCCGGTCTCGAGATCCTCGATCTGACGGGTGGCGCCCCCGAGCTGCATGCTCAGTTTCGGGAGCTCGTCGAGGGGGCCCGAGCCCTGGGCCGCCGCGTGATCGTGCGCCACAACCTGACGGTGACCCTCGATCCACACCCCGTGACCCAGGTCAGCATGGAGGGCCTGCCCGAGTTCTTCGCAGCCCAAGAAGTGGAGCTCGTCAGCTCGCTCCCGTTCTACGAGCAGTACTTCACCGACAAGCAGCGCGGCCGAGGCGTGTTTGGCAAGAGCCTGGAGTCGCTCCGCAGGCTGAACGAAGTTGGCTTCGGAATGCCCGACACCGGACTCGAGCTGACCCTCGTCTACAACCCGGTAGGGGCCTATCTCCCCCCGGATCAGGCGACCCTCGAGGCCGACTACCGATCGAAGCTACGCGCCGCCCACGGCCTCGAATTCAACAACCTGTTCGCGATCACCAACATGCCGATCAACCGCTTCGCCGACGACCTGCGCCGACGCGGGAACTACGACGACTACCTCCAGCGGCTCGTCGCCGCGTTCAATCCCGTCGCGGCCTCAAACGTGATGTGCCGCGACATGATCAGCGTGGACCACCGCGGCCAGATCTACGACTGCGACTTCAACCAAATGCTCGAACTCGAAGTCAGCGACGCGGGCTCAGCGCTGACGATCTTCAACGTCGACTTCGCGCGGCTGGCCGAGATCCCGATCCAAGTCGGCTCGCACTGCTTTGGCTGCACGGCAGGCTCTGGGAGCAGCTGCGGCGGAACCACCGAGTGACTGAATTCGTGCCCGTGCCCAGCGAAGCGCGGATTGGAAGTCGGGGAGGCTCCTGAGAGGCCGATTGGAGCGGCCTCGCGGGCGGGCGGGGGTAAACCCCGCCCCTACTCGAGCGCGTTGCGAGCCGCCACGAAGGGGCCATTGGAGGTCGGCTCGGCCCCCCCTGGCAAGCGCGCCAGTGCGA
>JAESQQ010000087.1 GCA_016765095.1 Planctomycetota bacterium
CCCAGCCCCCAGACCTTGCCGCTCGGCCTCTCTGGAGCCTCCCGCGCACTTAACCGTCGCTACCTCAGGAGCTGTAAACCCCTCCCCTACGAAAAGCACTGGGGTGCGCCCCTCCCGTGACACCAATACGTCGGCGCCGTGTCCTCGTGGAACGGATCGGCTGACTGGGGAGTAAGAGGTAGCAGCGTCCCCTCGGACCCGTCAGGGAGTCTATGCACGTTCGCCGCCTCGCCCTCTGCTCCGGCGCCCTCTGGGCGCTCACTGCTGCGCTCATGGCCCTCGTCTTGGCGAGCCCGCCTGGAGACGGGATCACGAGGAAGCGGAGCGCTCCGAGTCAGAAGGCGAGCTTGGCAGAGACGACCTCGTCGAGCGCCGCCAGCGGGCTCGTGCTGACCGATTTGAGCGAGTGGATCGAGAACCTGGACGAGAGCAAGGCTCCGCCCCCAGAGCGGGTCAGCCGGTTGACCGTCACCCTCGGTGCGAAAGGCGGAGCGCTCGTCCGAGGTCCGGTCAAGGACGTGGCTTGGCGTGGGATTCGATACCCCAAGTCGCGGCCGGGCTCCGGGCTGCTCGACTCCCTCAATGAAATCCGCGTCAAGGTTCTCCTCTATGGAGGAGACGGGAAGCCCGCGCGGCTGGCGGGGCCGAAGACCCGCGTCGTGCTCAAGACCGGCGACCAGGTCTATCCGACCTACGCCGAGTTCGAGACCTCGCTCGCTCAGTGGCCAGCCAAAGCCCCCCTGGTCGTGGACATTCGAGACGGCGTCCCCGCCAAGCACGCGCTGACGGTCCTCGCGATCCTCTGCAACGCCAAGCGCCCCTTCGCGATCGCCCTCAGGACCTTCAAGAGCCCCCGGCACGAAGCCCTCGAGATCGCCCTCGGAGAAGCCGTCCAAGGCGCCGCCCAGGAACCCAAAGGGAGCCGCAAGGGTCAGCCCCTGGTCGGAGTTCGCATTCGCCCCGACGCTCGCTGCCCCTGGGGGGCGATTCAGTCCGTCCTGAACAGCACCCTCCAGAAAGGCGTCTCGCGAGTCACGCTCAGCGGGAACTCCGGCGAAATGGAGGTCGACCTCTATCCACTCGTCCCGAGGCTCCTCCCCCAAGACCTGCCCTCGGTGCCGACCCCAGTCACGATCATTGTCGAGGAGATCATTATCGAGGGTCCCGAGACCCCCCCCGGCAAGCCGGTCGAGGGCGAGCCAGTCGAGGGCACGGGGACGGTCGTGGACGCCTATGGCGTAGGCGGCGGAGCCGCCGGTTCCTTCGGCCAGAGGTTCGCCTCTAAGCCACTCCTGACCTCGAGCGGGATCACCGCCGAGAGCGAAGCGGGGGTCCAGGCGGCCTTGGGCTGGCTCAAGAGACACCAGTCGCCGGAAGGAAGCTGGAGCGCCGACGGCAGCGGCTGCAAGACCTGCCCCTCGACGACGACCTGGGGCGCCCCAGCCGGAGACCAACGCTACGACGTCGGCGTCACAGGCCTGGCGGTCCTGGCCTACCTCGGGAACGGGACGACGCACCGCTTTGGCAGCCACAAGCGGACCGTTAACCGCGCGCTCCGTTGGCTCAAGAAGCAGCAGAAGCCCGACGGCTCGATCGGGATCGATCCCCGTCGAGGCGAGTCGGTCTACAACCACGCTTACGCGACTCAGGCCCTCTGCGAGGCCTACGCGGTCTCGCGTGACTTCACGCTCAAGAGATACGCCAGCAAGGCGACCGAGTGGATCCTCAAGGCGCAGAATCCAGGCTTGGGCTGGAAGTATGGCGTCCGCACGGGACGTAACGACACGTCCGTCACCGGCGCTATGGTCGGCGCGCTGCTCGCCGGGCGAATCGCGGGACTCTCGGTCCCCGCGAAGGCCCTAGAGGGCGCGAACCGGTGGTTTGAGCGCGTGACCAACCTCAAGGGCAGCACGGGCTATCAGACGCCTGGGGGTGGATCCGCGTTCCTGCCCGCGACCGAGGGCAAGTTCGATCCGCTCCCGGTTCCCTCGGCGATCGCGGTCTTTGCCCGCCTCCACGCCCGACTCGCGACGCGGAAGGAAGTGGCCGCCGGCTCGAAGGAACTCGGAGGGCAGCTGCCCACGTGGGACAAACGTGGCCGGAAGATCAACTTCTACTACTGGTATCACGCCACCAACGCCCAGTTCCAGTTCGGAGGGGAGGCTTGGACCGCTTGGAACTCCGCTCTCCAAGCGGCCTTGATCCCCAATCAAGAGGCGACCGGCTGCGCCAAGGGCTCCTGGGCCCCCAACGGAGAGTGGTGCCTGGCAGGCGGGCGGGTCTACGCCACAGTCATGGGCGCGCTCTGCCTCGAGAGCTGTTACCGCTACGAACGCGCCCCTGAGCGCAAGTAAGCCTCGCGGAGCCGGATTCAGGTTGCATTCTGGGCGATCGGTCCCAAGAATCCGCCCTCCGAGCGCCCTGGAGGCTCCCATGCACACCAAACGACTGCTTCTCTGCCTAGTTCCGCTCTCGATCGGGGCCCTGGCCTTGGCGGCTCCCGTGGAACGAGTCGCGCGCAAGCGGACGCTCCCCGGCCAAGTCGCGAAGCTCAACGAAGCCGGCTCGAACGACGCAGCCGGCCTCGTGTTGACCGACCTGACCGGATACGTCAAGAACCTCGCTGAGGACACGGCCCCTGCGCCCGAGAAGCTGACCCGCGTCAGCGTCAACCTGAGCGCCAAGGGACTCGAGGGCGGGCTTGAGACGACGGCCGACGCCGCTTGGCGGGGGATTCAGTTTCCCAAGGACCAGCGCTACTCGCCCGGGAATCGCGGACTGGACTTGAACGAGGTCCGGATCAAAGTCCTCCTCCGTGACAAGAGCGGGCGCCCGACCCGGACCGCAGGCCCTGGGACTCAAGTCCTGCTCAAGACTGGCGCCAAAGTCCACCCAACCTTTGACGCCTTGGCCAAGGCGATCGCCCAGTGGCCCGCCAACACACCGCTGATCCTGGATATCCGCGGCGGCGTCCCCGCTCGACATGCCCTGACCGTGCTCGCGATCGTCTGCAACTCAGGGCGCACGTTCACGATCGCCGCCCCTGAGTTCCGCTGGCCTCCCACGAAGATTGGAAGGACAAGGGGAGCCAGTCCCAGCCCTACGCCAGGTACACGACGCCTGACCCCGCTGAGCGGACTTCGGGCCGCGCTCGAGAAAGCGGTCAAGGTCGCGCCCAAGGACAAGGACCGACTTCCCCTCGTCGGCGTCCGGATCCGACCCGACGCGCGCTGCAGCTGGCGCACGATCCAGGCGGTCTTCAGCCAGGCGATCCGCAAGCAGATCTCGCGCGTCACGCTCGTCGCCAACGCAGGCGAGCTCGAGATCGACTTGTTCCAACCCGCGGCCAAGGTCGCGATCTCCAAGCGCGAGGTCGTGATCACCAAACGCGAGGTCGCCCCGCAGGAATACGACAAGAAACTCCGTCGCGACATGCACAAGACTCCCAGGATCGGCAAGCGCGAGGTCATAGAGAAGCCGATCATTATCATGGAGGAGGAAGTCGAAGTCGTCCCGGACAAGCCGAAAGGTACCGACTTCTCCCACCTGGGCAAAGGAGAGCTCGACTCGACCTCGGTCAATGACGCCTACGGCGTCGGAGGCGGCGCGGCCGGCTCTTACGGCCAGCGCTGGGGCAAGAAGAGCCTCACGCAAGAGGGAGGCAGCGCCGGGACCGAAGCCGGAGTCTCTAAGGGCTTGGCCTGGCTCAAGAAGCACCAATCTTCCAACGGGCGCTGGAAGGTCACCCTCGACGACTGCAAGACGTGCGGGAAGAACGCGCCAGGAGACGCTCGCTACGACGTCGGCGTCACGAGCTTGGCGATCCTGGCCTACGTCGGCAACGGCCACACCCACCGCTTTGGGAAGCACAAGCGCGTCGTTGGCAGGGCGCTGGCCTGGCTCAAGCGACAGCAGAACGCCGACGGCGCGATCGGCTTCACGGGCAACGAGGGCGAGGCGATCTACAACCACGCGCTCGCGACCCAGGCGCTCTGCGAGTTGTTTGCGGTCTCACGCGACTTCACACTCAAGAGATACGCCGAGAAGGCGGTGTCGTGGATCGTGAAGGCCCGCAACCCGGGTTTCGGTTGGAAGTATGGCGTCCGCTCAGGGAGGAACGACACCTCGGTCACGGGAGCCATGCTGCTCACGCTCCTGACCGCTCGCGAGGCGGGGATCAATGTCCCAGGGGAGAGCTTTGAGGGCGCCAGCAAGTGGCTCGCCCGCGCGACGAACGCCTCGGGTGAGACGGGCTACCAGTCTCCCGGCGGCGGCTCTTCGTATCTCCCAGCCAGCGACGGGAAGTTCGATCCGCTCCCGGTCAACACCGCGATCGCAGTCTTCGCTCGACTCCTCGAGGGCGACGCTCGCGAGGACCTCAGGAAGAGCAGCGCGCACCTCGACCAAAATTTGCCCACGTGGGACAAGAACGGCAGGAAGGTCAACTTCTACTACTGGTATTACGGGACCAACGCCAAATTCCAAATCGGCGGGCCGACGTGGAAGGCCTGGAACAAGGCGATCCAGAAGGCTCTCCTTCCAAATCAGGAGACCAAGGGCTGCGCGGCGGGCTCTTGGAAGCCACAAGGTGAGTGGTGCCTGGCTGGCGGCCGGGTCTACGCGACCGCGATCAACACGCTCACGCTCGAGGTTTACTACCGCTACGCTCGCAAGAAGTAGCGCTCCTCCGCTTCCTTACTCGTGCATCGGGAGGCGAATCCCCTTGGCCTTAGCCGTCTCGAGGGCGACCTCGTAGCCCGCGTCGGCGTGGCGCGCGACACCGAGGGCGGGGTCGTTGGTCAGGACGCGCTCGATTCGTCGCGCGGCGGCCTCGGTCCCGTCGGCCACGATCACCTGGCCAGCGTGGATCGAGTAGCCGATCCCGACGCCTCCCCCGTGGTGAATGGAGACCCAGCTCGCGCCAGACGCGCAGTTGAGGAGGGCGTTGAGAAGCGGCCAGTCGGCGATCGCGTCGCTGCCGTCCTTCATGGCTTCGGTCTCGCGGTTGGGCGAGGCGACGGAGCCCGTGTCGAGGTGGTCACGACCGATCGCGATCGGGCCGATCTCGCCTTGGGCCACGAGGTCGTTGATCTTGCCGCCGAGCAGCGCGCGCTCGCCGGCCCCGAGCCAGCAGATTCGCGAGGGGAGTCCCTGGAAGGCGACCCGCTCGGCCGCGAGTCGGATCCAGCGACAGAGGGCTTCGTTCTCGGGGAAAGTCTCGAGCACCAGCTTGTCGGTTTTGGCAATGTCGGCCGGGTCACCGGTCAGCGCGACCCAGCGAAAGGGCCCCTTGCCCTCGCAAAAGAGGGGGCGAATGTAGGCCGGCACGAAGCCCGGGAAAGTAAACGCGTTCTCGAGCCCGTGCTCTTGAGCGGCGCCCCGGAGGTTGTTCCCGTAGTCGAAGGTGATCGCGCCCTTCTCTTGGAGCGCGGTCATGGCCTGGACGTGAGCGATCGCGGACTGGCCCGCGCGCCGCTCGTATTCGGCCGGGTCTGAGTCCCGGAGCGCGAGGGCGTCTGCATAGGGCAGACCGTGGGGGACGTAGCCCAGGAGGAGGTCGTGGGCGCTGGTCTGGTCGGTGAGCACGTCTGGCGTGATCCCGCGCTCGAGGAGCGCAGAGAGGAGATCGACCGCGTTCCCGATCCAACCGATCGAAGTCGCCTCGCCCTTCTCTTTGGCCTCAAGCGCCCAAGCGATCGCCTCGTCTAGGTCCTCGCTCGCCTTGTCGAGGTAGCGTGTCTCCAGGCGACGTTGGACGCGCTCGCGATCGACGTCCGCCGTGAGGCTGGCCGCGCCCGCGAGTGAAGCCGCCAGCGGCTGAGCCCCGCCCATGCCGCCCAGACCGCCGGTCACGATCAGGCGCCCCTTGAGGGAACCCTCGAAGTGGGTGTCGCCGACCGCAATGAAGGTCTCGTAGGTCCCCTGGAGGATCCCCTGGGTCCCAATGTAGATCCAGGAGCCGGCCGTCATTTGGCCGTACATGATCAGGCCCTTGGCTTCGAGCTTGCGGAACTCCTCCCAGGTCGCCCAGCGGGGGACGAGGTTCGAGTTCGCGATCAGGACCCTGGGGGCGTCCTCGTGGGTCCGAAACACGCCGACCGGCTTCCCGCTCTGGACGAGGAGCGTCTCGTCGGGCGCGAGGGCCCGGAGGCTCTTGACGATCGCCTCGTAGGCCTCCCAGGAACGCGCCGCCCGGCCAGAGCCGCCATAGACGACGAGGTTGTCTGGGTCCTCCGCGACCTCGGGGTCGAGGTTGTTCATGAGGCAGCGCAGGGCGCCCTCGGCTTGCCAGCTTTGGCAGGACTTCTCGAGGCCCCTAGGAGCGCGGACCGTCTTCGAACCTGTTGCCATGGGAGCCCCTCGGGCCCGCCTCGAATGCGGGCTTCAGCCTGCCCGCCGGAGTTCCCGCCGAGCAGCGCGGGATCCTCCCACAGCCCCAAGGCACTCGCCACAGAGCAGGCGCGCGCTGGGGGGAGTGGTCGAGGGCTAGCCGACGACCGCTGCGGGCTGCTTGGCGCCCCGGATCAAACGACCGGGCAGGGCGCCGGTCGTCTCACCGTTGGCGTAGACCTGAACCCCGTGGACCCAAGTCCCGACGTAGCCCGTCACCTCCTGAATCAGCCGCCGACCGCCCGCGGGCAAGTCGCGCACGACCCGGGGAGCGTGCAGTTCGAGGGCGTCTAGGTCGATCAAGTTGAAGTCGGCCCGCAATCCAGGCTGGAGCGCGCCGCGGTCGAGGAGGCCGTAGAACTCCGCCGTGTCGCGGGTCTGCTTGCGAACCGCGACCTCAAGCGGAATCCGTCCACCCCGGGTGCGCCCCTTGACCCAATGAGTCAGGAGGTACGTCGGAATGCTCGCGTCTTGGATCGCGCCGCAGTGAGCCCCGCCGTCCCCGAGCCCGATCCGCGTGTGGGGGTGCTGGAGCATGGTCAGGATCGGGTCCATGTCGAACCCGCTGTAGTTGAAGATCGGGAAGTAGATCAGCGCTTCGCCCTCGTTCTCGAGCAGCAGGTCGTAGGCCAGCTCGGCCGCGGTGCAGCCCTGAGCCTCGGCCAAGGCCGCCAGGCTCTCCTCGGGCTTGGGCTCGTAGTTGGGCTCGCTCCCGAGCGCGAACATTTTGCCCCAGGTCCGGGTCAGGAAGTCGTAGAAGTCCCCCATGGACGGAGGAACCTCGTCCAGCAAGGTCTCGCGGAACTCTGCGGTCCGAAGCGTCGCCAGGATCTCTTCCCAAGGGCGCTCGGCGATCGCTTGCCAGCTCGGGCAGAACACGAAGGGGTGCGCCGTGCAGCGCCAGCCCTGGAGGAGCCCCGCCGGGCGGCCTGAGATCTGGGCCCGAATCAGGCTGCCCTCGCTGACGGCCTCCTCGGTCAGGCGGAGCATGGTCCGCCAAAGCTCGGGCCGCTCGTCGGCCTGGAGGAGGTTGAAGCAGGCCGGGCGCTGGATCCGATCGCAGAGCTCACGGAGCCAGACGAACTCCTTGTCCATGTCGACGTGGTTGCTCGTCATTTGGAACACGCCCTTGTCGAGCTCGCCGAGCGCCTCGCCGATCCCAAACAGCTCGTCGTGCTCCGCGAAGGTCCCCGGCATGAGCTCGCCGTCCGCGCTCCGGTGAATCAGGGTCCGCGAAGTCGAGAACCCGAGCGCGCCGGCTGCGATCCCCTCTTTGACGATCGCCTTCATGGCCGCAATGTCCTCCGGCGTCGCTGGCTCGTTGGCGATCCCGCGCTTGCCCATGACGTAGGCCCGCAGCGGACCGTGGGGAACCTGGGTGGCAATGTCCATGCCGAACTCGCGCCGCTCGAGGGCGTCGAGGAACTCGGGGAAGGTCTCCCACTCCCACTGGAGGCCCTCGTGAAGCGCCGCGCCGGGAATGTCCTCGACCCCCTCCATGAGGTTGATCACCCAGTCCCGCTCGTCAGGCTTGGCGGGGGCGAAGCCGACCCCACAGTTGCCCATCACGCTCGTGGTCACGCCGTGCCAGCCAGAGGGCGTGAGATACGGGTCCCAAGTCGCTTGCCCGTCGTAGTGGGTGTGCATGTCGACCCAGCCCGGCGCGAGCAAGAGCCCACTCGCGTCCACCTCCTGCTTGCCTGGCGAGAGGACCTCGCCGACCGCCGTGATCAAGCCCTCGTCGACCGCGAGGTCTCCTTGGAAAGCCTTGGCTCCCGTTCCGTCCACGATCGTCGCGTTCCGAATCACCAGGTCGTGCATTTGTCTGTCTCCGCGTTTGGGTTGCTGTGCTCATTGCAGAGCGTGTGCCAGGCCTCAAGTCCTGCGATCTGATCCTAGTTTGACCGAGCGGTCAAGCTTTTCCCGAAGAGCGGTTTCAGACGGCGTAAATCCGGCGGAATTGATCGGAGAGAGTGGGACGCCGGCTCTGTGTGTGCCCGCGAACGGCGGGCGGGGGTAAACCCCGCACCCTACAGATCTCACTCGCCCCCCCGAAACCGGCCTCTCAACACGCTTTAGCCCGCCCCTCGGAGCGCGCCGAGAGGTATCTCTGGCCCGCCGCGCCTTCCCGCCCCGTCGGGTGCGGGGTTCACCCCCCGCCCGCGCCCCGACCGCACCTTCTCGCCCTGTAGGGTGCGGGGTTCACCGGTTCACCCCCGCCCGCGCCCCCTCGCCCTCTCCCAGGGAGTCCCATGAGCATTCCTCAGCCTCGTCAGATCCTCTGCGTCGGTCGCAACTACGCCGCCCACGCCGCCGAGCTCGGGAACGCCGTCCCCTCGACTTCGGGTGGGCCGCTCTTGTTCTGGAAGCCTGTCGGCTGCTTGACCCAAGACGCGTGCCAGCTGCCGACCTGGCCCGAAGGCGAGACCGAGGTTCACTACGAGGGAGAGATCGTGCTCGTGCTCGGGCGCGACCTCGGACCTGGGACCCCGGATCTGCCCGTAGACCCTTGGGACGCGATCGAGAGCGTGGCTGCGGGCCTCGACCTCTCGGATCGAACCCTCCAGAAGAAGGAGCCGCAGTGGGTCCGAGCCAAGGGCTTCGCCGACGCAGGCGTCTTGGGCCCCGCGACCCCTCGACCCACGGACCCGCTCGCCCTCCGCGTGCGGACCTGGAAGAACGACGAGCTTGTGCAGGACGGAACGAGCGACCTGCTCTTGTTCCCCTTCCGAGGCCTGATTCGCTACGTGCACGGCTTCCTGCGGCTCTACGCGGGAGACGTGATCTACACCGGGACCCCGGCCGGCGTCGGCCGGCTGGCGCCCGCGGATCGAGTCCGAGTCAGGATCGACGCAGGCGAGGCGTCGAGCGAGCTGAGCGTCTCGTTCAGCGCGGGGCCCCCGATCGCGGGCTTCCCGCGCGAGTCTTGAACTCGAGCCCTCAGCCTGTCCCCGGGAGCTTCTCTCCCCTCCGGTTCGCGATTCGAATCGCGTTCGTGGCCGGAGTCGCGGCGCTCCTGTTCTCGGCCCGAACGGCTTCGTCTCTAAAGCCGGCGGCGACCCCCGCCGCGAGCCAGCGGAGCAACATTCACCGAGGCGACTACGTCGGGCCCGAGGCCTGCGCCGAGTGCCACGAGGAGAAGTATGCGGCCTGGAAGCTGCACCCCCACAGCCGCATGAACCTCAACGCGAGCCCGGCCACGGTCCTGGGTGACTTCTCTGGGGCGGTGCTGAACTACGGCGGCGGCCAAGCCCTCTTCGAGCGAAGCGGTGATTTGTTCTTCATGACGATCACCCGCCAGGAGCAGCGCCGGCGCTACCGCGTGACCCGCACGGTCGGGTCTCGCTTCACCCAGATGTACGTCGGACTCCAAGTCGAGGGCCCCGAGCCCAAAGACGACCCGGTCTATCGCCGCGAGGGCAAGCTCCCCTTCGGCTACTGGTTGAGCCGCCAGGCGTGGTTCCCCGAGTCCTACTTCGACTCAGACTGCCCCCCGGAATACGACCCCAAAGGACAAATCTCGCTCCCAGCCGAGGACGCTCACCAGACGACCTGGCGCAAGAACTGCATTTACTGCCACAACACCTACCCCTACGCCGAGCGTCTCCGCGCCCAGGCTGGGACGACGGGCTTCCCAGCGAAGGACCTCTCGCTGCGGGACTCGGCCCCGCCCGACGCCGAGCCCGGCCTCGCGCCGAGCGAGCTCGTCACGCTCGGGATCAGCTGCGAGAGCTGTCACTTCGGAGGGCGCGACCACGCCAAGCGTGAGCTCCCGATCCGCTTCCTGCCGGAGAGCCCCCACCTCGACTTCGCCAAGGCGACACCCGAGCGGATCCTCAACGCCCGCGAGGATCCCTACGTCGTCAACTCGATCTGCAATCAGTGCCACTTCTCCCGCGGAGTCAGCCCCTACCCCAACGGCGCGGGAACCTGGAACTCCCGCGAGTCGGTCGACCTCGCCCTCGGCGGCTGCGCGAGCAAGATCCGCTGCACCGATTGCCACGACCCCCACGAAGCGGGCCCCCCCGGCGGAGGGGCGCCTGACGCCCAGCACCTCGCGGCCTGCCTCAAGTGCCACCCGACGCTCGCGACCCCCGCGGCCCGCAGCGAGCACACCCTGCACGGGGAGAGCGTGACTTGCCTCGACTGCCACATGCCCCGGATCGTCCAGGGCCTGGAGGCGGTCCTCCGCACCCACCAGATCAGCACCCCCGGCGACGTCCGAATGCTCGCAGCGGGGGCCCCCAACGCCTGCAACCTCTGCCACCTCGACCGCTCGTTGGAGTGGACGCTCGCGACCCTCAAGGCGGGCTGGGGGCGCTCGCTGACGAGCG
>JAESQQ010000823.1 GCA_016765095.1 Planctomycetota bacterium
CTCCCGCCCCGAGGCCGCGCCGACCAGGCCTCACTGGAGCCTCTCGCGCACTTGTCCCTTGTTACGTCAGGCGCTGTAAACCCCGCCCCTACATTCACCTGTACCGGTAGTTCCGGGGCGAGCCACTAGTGCCGCTGGGCGAGGATCGCTTTGAGGTAGCGACCTTCGGGGCAGTGAACGTCGACGGGGTGATCGAGTCCAGGGCCGCGCCGCTCCAGGATTCGGAGCGCGGTCCCGGTCCGAGTCGCCGACTCTCGCAGGACCCCCTCCAGGTCGTCGGCGCTAAACGCCCCCGAGCAGGAGCAGCTCAGGAGGAGCCCGCCCGGCTTGAGCAGTCGGAGCGCGAGTTGGTTGGCGTCGAGGTAACCCTTGCGGGCCTTCCGCACCTCCGAGCGCTTCTTGGCGAACTTGGGCGGGTCGAGCACGATCACGTCGAACTGCTCTTCGGCCTGTCGAAGCCGCGTCAGCTCGCGAAAGAGCGAGCCCCGCTGGATCGTGACTTTGTCCGCGACTCCGTTCAGCTCCGCGTGCCGCTGGGCGTTGGCCACCGCGTCTGCGCTCGTATCGAACATGACCACCGACTCGGCGCCGGCCTTCGCGCAGCCGATTCCAAAGCCCCCCAAGTAGCAGCACGCGTCGAGGACCCGCTTGCCGACCGAGAGCTTGGCCACGGTCTGAATGTTGTCGCGTTGATCGAGGTAGAGCCCTGTCTTCTGACCCTCCCCGACGCCGACTAGGAAGCGCAGCCCGTCGACGTTGACCTCGACCTCTTCGCTCGGGAGCGTCCCGCGCAGGAGCCCAGCGGGCTCAGGCAGCCCCTCCCGCGTGCGGAGGGCCTCGCCGGGATCGCGCTCAATGATCGCGCTCGGCTGGACGACCTCCTCAAGGGCGTCCAACACGGCGTCGAGCGACTGGCGCAGGCCCAGCACGCTGCACGTCAGGACGCAGACGTCCCCATAGAGGTCCACGATCAGGCCCGGCAGCCCGTCGCCCTCGCTGTGAATCAGGCGATAGGCCGAGGCGCGCTCCGGCAGCCGAAGGACCTCGCGCCGGAGCGCGACCGCTGAGCGGACACGCTCCTTGAGCAGCTCGGGCTCGATCGGGACTTTGCGGTCGTAGCTGACGAGGCGCAGCCGGAGCTTGGAGGCGTCGTTGATCCAAGCGTGCGCCAAGAAGCGCCCCTCGGGGCCCCGCACGATCACCGCGTCGCCGTTGGTGTAGTCCCCTTCGACCCGTGTCACCGAGTTGGCGTAGATCCAGGGGTGGCGACGAGAACTCGCCTTGGTGCGCTTGTGGGTTACGAATGCTGTGGGTCCGCTCACGGGCGGGATCATAGCCCCACGTCGGGCCCCTCCTTAGGCGCGAATCCAGAGAGATGACCGTTGCCGAGATGCGAGCACGCGGGCACACTCGCTGCATGGCGCTTCACAATCGCGACTACATGGGCGGCGCCGCCCCTCCCCCAGGCTCCCGCACCGGCGGCTTCGCCTCGCCCTGGCGTGCCTATCGGATCCTGATCGCGCTCAACGTGATCGTGTTCCTAATCGGCAAGACGGCGGTCGGCGAGACCTTCCTCCTCCAGCACGCCCTCGTGACGTCCGAGGCCATCGGCTCCGGGCGAGTCTGGTCGCTGATCCTGGGTGGGTTCTTCCACCTCGACGTCGTGCACCTAGGCCTCGCCGCGGGGTTGCTCTACATGGTCGGCTGGCGAGTCGAGCAGGAGCACGGCCCCAAGGTCCTCGTAGCGCTCTACCTCCTCGGAAGCCTGGCCGTAGGTCTCGCGTCCCTCGCCGTCAACACGAACCCCAAGGCCGGCACGGCCCCGCTCCCTTGGGCTGAGCCCGTGAGCACCGGGAGCGGGTTCGTGATCGCCCCGGGCCTCGCGATCACCAACGCCCATGTCGTGGGCGACGCCGAGACCCTCGAGATCCAGCTCGACGACGGGACCTCGCTCCCGGCCCGCGTTCGCGCTCGCGACAAGGTCCTCGATCTCGCCCTCCTCGAAGTCAAGATCGATCGCCCGGTCCTCCCTCTCGCCGAGACGCGGCCTCCCGTCGGCCAGGCTGTGTTCGCCCTCGGCTACGGTTCACTGGGAGGCGACACCAAGACCCAGCTCATGACCAAGGCGCTCGTCTCGGGGTTCCGCGCCGAGAAGCACTGGCTCGTGTTCGACGGCAAGGTCAACCCAGGCAACAGCGGCGGGCCGCTCGTCGACGGCGCCGGTCGCTGGGTCGGCGTGGTCGTCGCCAAGACGCGGACCACGGCCAGCGAAGACTCCCTCGGGTTCGCGATCGAAGGGAATTCCGTGCGGGCCTGGCTCGCTAACCAGGGCGTCCAAGTCGAGGTCTCCTCGACCAAGCCACCCAAGGGGGAAGCCCCCCCGCCCACAGGACTCGGGCGCTCGGTGACGCGACTCGTCGTCAAAGGCCACGGCGGCACCCAGACGAGCCTCCAGGGCGAGTTCCAGAGAATACGCCTGGATCCCTGGGTCTACGGGGCGTCGGGTGGGTTCCTCGCGCTGGCGGGATTCCTCTGCATGGCAGACCCCCGTCGGGACATTCTGATCTTTGGCAACCCGGTCCCCTTCCTGGTCGTGATCGGCTTCGCCGCGGTCGCCGACATGGCCGGTGCGCTCCGCTGGTACCACAACGCTTACTCCTGGGGGCACCTCTACCACCTGACGGCCGTGATCGTGGGCGCGATCTCGCTCAAGGTCTATCGGGGCAAGATCCAGGCCTGGCTGGCCGCTGCTGACGAGCGTCGTCGCCGCGCCCGACTGATCGTGCACAAGGGAGGCGGGGGCGAATCGTCTCCGCCCGAGCCGAACGAGACCAAGCTCTCGCTCGCGGACCGCGCGCGCCTCGACCGGGTCCTCACCAAGGTCGGCCGCTCTGGGCTCGATTCCCTCAGCGAGGAGGAGCGGGCCTTCCTCGACCACGCAAGCAGCGCCCTGCGCGGAGACTAAGTGGAGCTCAGCTGGCGCTGCCTGAGCTTCGACCAGCTCACTCCCCATGATCTCTACGCGGCCCTGGATCTCAGGATCCGGGTGTTCGTCGTCGAGCAGAACTGCCCCTACCGCGAGACCGACGGCATGGACCTCTCGGCGCTCCACCTCCTGGGGGCGCGCGAAGGTGAGCTACTCGCGACCGCTCGCCTCTTCGCGCCAGGCGTCGCCTTCCCCGAGGCCTCGATCGGCCGGGTCGTGAGCAGCCCCGACGCGCGAGGAGAAGGGGTTGGCCAAGCGCTGATGGCCGAGGCGATCCAAGAGATCCAAGCTCGCTGGCCAGGCCCGATCCAGATCGGCGCGCAGCGCTACCTCGAGCGCTTCTACGGCTCGTTCGGATTCGCGCCGATTGGCGAGCCCTACCTCGAGGACGGGATCCCGCACATTCACATGCTCCGGGCGTGAACGTGGAGGCTTCAGCTAGGGAGTGAAGGTGGCGCGCCTGAGAAGATCTCGCAGCCCGGATAGGTGAAAGAGAAGCCGTACCAGCGGGTGAAGAGCTGCATGGGGCGCGAGCCATCGTCTTCCCAAGTTGCAGCTGGGATCCCGTCTGGCCCCATTCGAATCTGCAGTTGCCGCCCGTCCCAGTCGTCGGTTACGCCTTCACGAGCGACCCCCATGGGGTAGTAGCGGGCGCGACCCTCCACCACGATCCCGACGCCGTGTTCCATGGAGGTGCGGCGATCGTCGGGTTTGCTCATCGTTCCCTTGAAGCCGGGCGGAACAAGGCCGCGACCCAAGAAGCCGCCCCCGGCCAGGGCTCCGCTCACTCTCCCAAACCCCCTCGCGAAGAGTCCTGCGTCCGACGGCGAGTAAAGGGTCCTTGGGTGAGTGGAGACCTCCGTGACGACGGTTGTCATTTCGATCGGCCACACCTCAAGCTGCTTTCCGACCAAAGGGCCATGCACGGCGTCTCCCCGGGTGTGGTCCCAGTGGCTGAGGCTCTCGTCGTCGATCAGGAGGACCAGTCCGTCGTAGAGGCCGCCGGCGCTGAAGTGGTGCAGCACTCCGTCAACGAGGGGAGTCAGACCGACTCCGCTATGGCAGACCACTCAGAAGCTGACTAGATAGGGTTCGCCCGCCAGGGTCCCCTGGGCGAGGTGGTGGTAGGCCATGTGGTTGAGAAAGAACGCGCGCCGTTCTCCGCTTCGCTCCGCAACGATCAGCCAATCGTCGTCCTTGAGTCCCGCCGATTCGAGCGGCTCGCCTTCGTCGGGGACGCGAAAACGCTTGAACTCGTCCGGTTTCTTGAGCCATGCCCGGGAAGCGTCGAATTCTCTCAATGGGGTCCTCTGGCAAGCGGCGACCAACCCGGAGGTAAGTCTACCAATCACAAAGAAGGCCTCGCTGGGATGATCGCGGAGAGCGGGCCTGTTGGCCGATCACAGCGAGCCAAGCGGGATCGCTCGCTGGTCAAATCTTCGCGCGAGAGCTCCTTCACGGCGAACTGTAGGCGCGGCAAATCGCGAGGAACCATCTATCTGACCGCTATTGGCCTGCCTCTTGGCGAAAGCGAGGGCGTCGGCGCGGCGACCGATCGCCACGAGAACCTCAGATATGCGCGAGGCAGGCCTCGCAAGAATCCGGGGCGATCTCGAGGGCAGTCTTGCTCAATGCGAGCGCGGGCGACCGCTTCGAGCGCCCCTTTCTCGTCGCCCAGCCTTGAGAGCCTGCCCAAGAGATCGACCTCAAGCCCGGCGCGAGATTGCAATGGGCTCTGCAGGCCCAAAACGAAAGCCGCCCGATCTGGCTCGGCCAGATCGGGCGACTAGTTGGACTACTGAGGGTTACTGGGGCCCAGCTGCCCGCGGGCTCAAGGTCGAGGTGCTCGAGCTCTCGCCTGACATTTTGTTCGTCACCTTCTCGGTGACCGAGTCACCAGCTGCGCCGAAGGAGCCGGTCAGGGCATCTCCGAACGAGCCGAGAGCGGGGATCAGGACGATCGCGACGAGTCCGACAATGATGATGTACTCCGTCATACCTTGACCACGGCGACGACGAGTGGAGTTGAGCGAGTGAGACATGAGATTCTTCCTTCCTGAGGATTAAGCAAAGGTTCCTTCCGAGAACACCCCACCTCTTGCAGGTCTGGCTCCTCTCGAGACCTCACCTAATTCCTTTGAATCCGGAGTATCGGTTCAAAAGCGCCTCACCTCCAACTCACTATCTGTTCACGCTGTATTCACTTTCGCATCTCCTCCGTGGCCGCCGATCTGTGACTGGGAACGCGGCCCCCTCCCTCCTTCGCCCCTATCCTGTGCTTCGCTAAGGAGACCCACGGAGGCGAAGAGGTTCGCAACCGGAGTGGTCAGTTGAAGCTCGACCAAAGCCGCGGCCTGGTCGAGATCTCCCCGCGCTTCTGCGCAATAGGCGATCGACTTCAAGATCAGAAAGTGAGCGGCCCCGCGCCCGCGCCAGTCCACGAGGCCCTTCAACGCCTCCTTGCTGTAGCGCTCCTCCCGGGCGCGTCGTCAGTGGGCCATCACAGCCTCGTGAAGATCCTCGTCTCGGGACAGGGAAAGGTGGCCAAGTCCAAGGCCACCAAGAGCCTCTTCAAGGGCTTCAAACTCCAGGGCAAGTGAACACGCTTCTCGTTGCCGAGGACCTTGAGGCTCTTGGCCGGGCCGGTTAGGAACACGGCTTGAGGGGGGGCGCCCCCCGGCAAATCTGCGAGAATCCGCGCCCTTCATGGCCTGCCGCACCGGGCGGGCCCTAATCCAGACCAGGATGCAACCGCGATGAACACCCTCCGTGTCCGCCTCGCCCTCCCTCTGCTTGGCCTCGCCCTCCTCTCTCCTGCGACCGTCGGGGCCGAGGAGGAGCGCACCTTCCGCAAGCTGACCCTCGAAAACGGCCTCCGGGTCGTGATCGCCTCGGATCGCAGCGTCAACACCTCCTCTGCCTCTTTGGCCGTGGGGATCGGCGCCAACGCGGACCCCAAGGACGCCCAGGGCCTAGCCCACTTCCTTGAGCACATGCTCTTCTTGGCCAACGAGAAATACCCCACGCTGAACGCCTACAGCACCTTCCTCAAGACCCACGGCGGAAGCTCGAACGCCTACACCAGCCAAGACCACACCAACTACCACTTCCAGGTCAACCACGACGGCTTCCCCGAGGCGCTCGACCGCTTCGCACAGTTCTTCGTCTCGCCGACCCTCGACTACAAATACGCCCAGCGAGAGGTGATGGCGGTCAACTCCGAGCACCAGAAGAACACCATGGACGACACCTGGCGCTTAATGCAGCTCCAGCGCTTCAACGTCCGCAAAGGACACCCCGCGAGCGGGTTCTCGACCGGCAACGCCGAGACGCTCAAAGACGCCAAGGAAGAAGTCCTGCGCGGGTTCTTCAACGACTACTACAAACCAAACAACATGACGCTCGGGATCCTCGGGAATCGCTCGTTGGACGAGTTGGAGGCGATCGTTCGCGAGCGCTTCACCGGGATCAAGCCCGGCAAGGCCAAGCCCTGGACCGCACCCTCCGATCTGCTCGAAGAGGCCAAGGGCCTCCGCGTGTTTAAGGTCGCCCCAGTCAAGGACCTCCGCCAGCTCAAGATCTTCTTCGACGCCCCCCCTCAGCAGGCTCACGCGCTCAGCAAGATCGGAACCCTAGTCGGCATGACCATGGGCGACGAAGGCAAGGGGAGCCTCCTCTCGTATCTCAAGGCCCGGGGCCTCGCGACTTCGCTCAGCGCGGGGATCGGCGGGACGCGCTACTACTCAAGCTGCACCGTGACCGTCGGGCTGACGCCAAAGGGCCTCACCGAGTGGCGCGAGGTGCTCAAGCTCTCGTTCGCTTACACCAAGATGCTCCAGACCTCAGGCGTCCCCACGCACGTCTGGCACGAGGCCAAGACCCTGGCCGAGCTGAACCACCGCTACGGGGCCAAGCCTGAGGGCACCCAGGCGGTGATCGACCTCGCCAACAACGCCCTCGAGCACGGGCTCGAGATCGCTGAGAAAGTCGGGATCACGTTCCACAAACCTGACCCCAAGGCCTACCAGGCGCTCGTCGACTCCTTCCGCCCTGAGAACGCGCTCGTGTTCCTCGTCGGCAAAGGCCTCAAGACCGACACCACCGAACCCTTCTACGGCACGCAGTATTCCTCGACGGTCGAGACCGGCGAGGCCTTCGAGTCGCTCAAGAGCGTCGAGGTCCCCAAGGAGATCCACCTCCCCCTGGTCAACCCCTTCGTGCCCAAGGACACCACGCTGGCTCCCCTCCAGCCGGTCCTGCTCCAGAAGGACGCGGGCGTGACGCTCTACTACGCCCAGGACACCGAGTTCCGTCGCCCCAAGGTCGCCGTCACCCTCCATATCCTGAGCCCTGAGGCCTACAGCTCGGTGCGCGCGGCGGGACTGACCACCCTCTACGCCTCGATCCTCCAAGAGCAGCTCAACGAGTACGCCTACCCGGCGCTAATGGCCGGCCTCCGCTACTCGCTGGTCCCGACCCGTAAGGGGCTCCTGTTGACGGTCTCTGGCTACTCCGAATCCGCCCTCAAGCTGCTCTCGATCGTGAGCAAGGCCATGCGCGGAACCCTCGACGCTGAGACCTTCGAGCGAGTTCGCCGGCGCGACGTCGACGGCCTCAAGAACTTCCCGCTCGGCCAGGCCTACTCCGTCGTGGGCGAGCTGACTCGCAAGGCCTCGTACCAGCGCTACTTCGCGCAGAGCGAATTCCTGCCGGTCCTCGAAAACGTCAAGCTGACCGATCTGCAAGCCCACGTGAAGGCCCTCCTCGCGAAGACTCACATTCAAGGCCTCTGCGCTGGCAACCTGACCGGGGCCCAGGCCCTCGAGGCTGTGGCCGGCGTCCGCAAGACGCTTGGCTCGGCCCCCTTCGACCCGAACCAAGCCCACAAGGACGCGATCCTGCTCCTCAAGGAGAAGGAAGAAGTCGTCGTCAAGCGCGTCGGCGACACGGACCAGGCCTGCCTCCGGATCGACTACCAAGTCGGGACCTCAGACGTCACGACGCGACTGAGCGCGGAGCTCTTCGCCCGGGCCCTCAACAGCCCCTTTTACACTGAAATGCGAACGCGCCAGAAGCTCGGCTACATCGTGTTCTCAGGGACCTTCAACCGCGAGAACGTCCAGAGCCTGGTGTTCATCATTCAGTCGGGATCGCACAAGGCAGAAGACCTCCAAGCGCGGGCCGACGCCTGCATTGAGAACCTCCCGAAAATGTTCGCTGAAATGCCGGCCGCCCAGTTCGACGCGCTCCGCGAGAGCTTGATCCAAGACCGCAAGAAGAAGGTCAAGTCGATCGCCGGCCGCGCCAGTCGGTTTTACGGGAGCGTGTTCGACAAGGAAGGCGACTTCGACTGGAGGGAGAAGGAGATCGCAGTCGCACGAACCCTCGACCAGGCGTCTGTGCTCAAGATCCTCCGCAAGACGATCAGCGACAAGACCCGCGTGGTCTACCTGATGGCGGCCAAGCAACACGGCGAGTTCAAGACCCCCGGCACGGTCAAGGACTTCGCCGAGTTCACCAAGACGCACCAATACGTGACCGAGAAGCCCGGCCGCTAGGTCTGTCTCCCTGCGAAGGCGCCGCAGGGCCCGGCCCGTGAGGCGCCGCCTTTGGGGAGGCGGGGGTAAACCCCGCCCCGACCGAAGCATGTTGCAGCCTTGGGAGCGAGCGGGGTATATAGGCCCGCCCCGGGGAGGCCCACCGGGACCCCCTGCGAGCCGCCTATGTGATCTGTAGGGTCCGGGGCTTACAGCTCCTGAGGTAGCTACGGTTAAGTGCGCGGGAAGCTCCAGAGGGGCCAAGCGGCAAGGTCTGGGGGCCGGGCGGGGGTAAACCCCGTCCCTACCAAGGCGTGTTATGAGCCGTCCAATCGGGTGCCTTGCGGAGGGGCCCTCTTGCGATCTGTAGGGTGCGGGGTTTACCCCCGCCCGCCTGTCCGGGAGAGACGGACGGCCTCTGGGATTAGGCTTATCAACCTCAGGAGCTGTAAACCCCGCCCCTACATTCATCCGTACCGGAACTTCTGGCGGGCTGCACTAGCGAATAAGCCGAGGGGGTCGGGTCTGTTGTCCAGCCCTTCTCCGCTCAGCGTCGAATGTCGTCAGCGTCTTCCGGATCGACGCTCCTCATAGCGACCTCCCGGATGAAGAGCCTCCTTACGAGCTTGATCGTCAGCTCCTCCTCCCACTTTGTCTCGACCGCGAGCCAAGCCTCCTGACCGCGCCACATAAGCGAATAGCGCCAATCGCGGGAGTCCCCGTTCAGAAAGCTTGCCTCTATGTATGGGTTCCCGGTGGTGTCGGCAGCGACGAGCTGGTCCAAAGACGTCGGCCAACGGCCGACCGTGCCCCGGTAGTCATAGCAAGCGGCTTTGATCCCTATGCTCTCGGCTCTCTGCAGGCCCTCCACCGAGCGCCCGGGTCCGCACCGAGTAGTAGCGGAAGCGGAGACCAGGCACCCTCCGAGCATGACCAGGGTGACCGTGCCCGTCAGCAGGTAACCGCGAGTCGCTCGCCACCAGCGCTTCGTGAGCCTCCAGAGGACTGCGGAGTCAGCCTCGCCCGCCCGGCTAAGGACCGAGACGGCCTGCACCGAGAGCGTCTGACAGCCGAGCGTCGGACAACGACCGAGGGTCTGGCGACAGTCCGCGTGGAGCAGAACGCCGCACTTGCACCCTTCGAGCAGGCCCTCTGCACCTCCGTGGCAATAGGCGCAGCGCAGGAGTCCTTCTGCCAAGCCCTTGATCACGGTCGTCCTCCAAGAGAGAGAGACGCTCTGGCCCCGGCCAAGTTTGCGGCAAAATCAACCGGCCCTAGGCGGGTTGTCTGCGGGTTGTTCTTCCGGCTCGGGCGGGTCTCGAAGCTACGAGTCGTTTGGTGCCCTCGTGCGCCCCCCGCAGGAGGAACTCGCGGAGCGCAGCTCCACTAGTGCGAGGAAGCGAGTTAGCGAATCAGCGGACTGGTCGCTTCGTCTGTCCAGCATTCCGGCACCCAGGGCTGAATGTCGTCAGTGGATTTCGGATTGACGCTGCTCGTCGCGACCTCTCGGACGAAGAGCCTCTCGACGAGCCGGGTCGTCAGCCCCTCGTCCTCTTTGATCTCGATCGCGAGCCAGGCCTCCTGATCGCGCCACATGATCGAGTAGCGCCAGGGAGACCAATTGAAGAAATCCTCGTCCAAACAAGGGCCTTCGGGCGTCTCGGCTGCGACGAGATATTCCAGGGTCTCGGGCCAACGGCCAACCGTGCTCCGGTACTCATGGCAAGCGGCTCCGATCGCCGCCCTTTCGTAGCTCTGTATGTCCTCCGGCGACCGAGAATAGGAGACGACTGAGGCCATGCCTCCGAACAACGCCAGGGAGATCGTGGCCGTCAGCAGGAGACCGCGAGTCGCGCGCCAGCAGCGCTTCGCGAGCCTCCAGAGGACCACGGAGTCCGCCTCGCTCGCTTGGCCTAGGACCGAGACGGCCTGCACCGAGAGCGTTTGACAGCCGAGCGTCGGGCAACGACCGAGCGTCCGGCGACAGTCCGCGTGCAGGAGCACGCCGCACTTGCACCCCTCGAGCAGGCCCTCCGCTTCGCCGTGGCAATACGCACAGCGCAGGAGTCCCTCTGCCAAGCCCTTGATCACGGTCGTCCTCCAAGGAGAGAGACGCTCACGCCTCAGGCAAGTTGCAGCAAAGCTGGACCCGGCCCCTCAGACGCTGCAACTCCTCTGCGAGACCTCCGCGTTCTCGGCGTCTCCGCGTTGTTCTTTCGCTCGGCTCGAAGTTAGCGAGTCATTTGGTGCGCCCGGACGTGCGCCCCCGTCGGGGGGACCCCGCAGGTCGCTGCGGGGACGCGCACAAAGAGCAGCTCCAAGAGCTGGGTCGCAGATCCTTCCTCGCCGGCCTCGACTTCGATCGCGAGCCAGGCCTCCTGGCCCTTCCAGACCAATCGGTAGGGCGCACCCGAGGCGTGATCGGGCATCTCGTCCAGGTAAGGGCCCCGCCAGTTGGGAGCGCTCGAAGGGCGCATGAGGTCGTCGAGCGTGGCTGGCCAGCGGCGCATGTTGATCTTGTAGAGCCGGCAGGCGTCTCGGATCGCGGCGACCTCGTGTCGGACCGAGTGGCTTGTCTTGGTCGAGTAGAAAAAGAGCGCGTCGACCACGACCGCGCCCCCGACCAAACACCCGGCGGCGACCGCGACGGGAAGAAAGTACGTCCGAGCGGCCGCGAGGGCCCAAGTCGTAGCCTCGAGAGCGCTCCTCCGCGGAACCACCGGCGCGCTCTCAGGCTCGCTCGGGGTGGCTTGAATCGAAACGGACTGAACCGAGAGCGTCTGACAGCCGATAGTCGGGCAGCGGCCGAGGATCCTTCGGCAATCCGCGTGGAGCAGGATCGCGCACTCGCAGCACCCTTCGAGGAGGCCATAGGCCTCTCCGTGGCAGTATGCGCAGCGCAAGACTCCCTGAGCCAACCCTTCGATCACCTAACTCCTCCCGGCCGTCAGGAGAGAGACGGCGGAGGCCCCGGTCGGGTTTAGGCCGAGATCGAACCCAGAGCCGCTCCGCCCTTACTAAAACCTGAATCTATTAGTGAAGCGGAGCACGATTCTGATCGAGGTCGCCTTCCTAGCGGAGGGGGCTCGTGAGACCCCCGTCCTGGGCGACCTCTCAGAATCGTAGCTCCGGTTCAGAAAGGTGAGCTAGAGGACTGAAGTCAACGAGGGTTGGCGCCGATATGCAGGGCAAGGAGGAACCCGCAGGTCATGAGTAAGAAGTCGCCAACCCGTCGCTTTATCCGAGCCATGGCGGTTGCGTTTCGCAACGGAGCTCAGTCGTTCAAGGAGTACTACGACAACGAGCACGACCCCATGACCCGCGACGCGTTGACCCAGGCCTTCAACCGGCTGACCTTCGAGCGTCGCCGGAGCGCGCTCTCGACCTACTCCCTGATCCTGCTCGATCTCGACAACTTCAAGCACATAAACGACAGCTTCGGCCACCAGGCTGGCGATCACGTCCTGCGGACCGTCGGCTCCGCGCTGCGAATGGGCTCCGGCGACCGGGTGTTTCGGGTCGGCGGTGAAGAGTTCGCCGTCCTCCTCGCCAACTGCACCGCTGAAGACGCGGGGCGAGTCGCTGAGCGCCTCGTCCTCCGAGTCGCGGAGCTCGAGGTCCTCGAAGGCCACCCAGTCACGGTCTCCGCCGGCGTCGCCTGGTCGGGGGACCCAGCCACTCACGAGGAGACCTACCGCGACGCGGATCGGGCTCTCTATCGGGCCAAGCTAGCCGGCAAGAACCGGGTCGAGTACTTCGACCCTGAGAGTGAGCCGATCGCGGTCGAGAGTCAGGCTCCTAAAGTCGGGACGCCGATCAAGATCCCGGCGACCCGAGTTACTCCTCGGCCTTCTTCTTTTTTGCCTTGCGCGCCAGCAGTCGGGTCACGGTCCGCGTAACCCCGGCTTTCGCCATCCGGCCAAAGAGGGTCTCCGCGGCATAGAACTGCAGTTGCAGAAGGCCCCCACCGACTTTGATCACGTCCTTGTCCGTCAACAGGACCGGGCGTGCGCTCGCAAGTCGTTCGCCCTGGACCTCCGTCCCAAACGACGTGCCGAGGTCTTCGATCGTCCAGCCGCTAAAGCCCGGGTGCCACGCGATTCGGCAGTGCTCGGGCTCGAGGGTGGGGTCCATCATGAAGTCGATGTCTGCGTCGTCGTCGCCACCGACGAGCAACGTGAAGTCTTCCTCCCGGCGGAGGTGGGAGATCATGGGGGGCGTCTTGTGGAAGCTCACCATGAGGAAGGCGCCGGGGAACTTCTTGATCAGCTCTTCGGTAGGAGTGGCCCCGAAGTCATGAAAGAAGGACTTGAGGAGAAAAGTCTCCAGTTCTTCAGCCACGAGCACCCCCCCTTCCCACGCGATCGCTTGCAATGACCCCAACGGGACTTGAACCCGTGCTGCCAGCTTGAAAGGCTGGTGACCTAACCACTAGTCGATGGGGCCGACGGCCGCAGGATAACCGATTCGACCGCACCCGACAGGGGCGAAGAACTCCGTGGCACTTCCAAGCGACGTCGCCTGATACCCTCTCGCCCTCGTGCCGCCCCAGCCCGAAAGGAAGCCAGGTTGAGCGACCCTTCCGCGAGCTCCCCGCCGACCTCGCCCGAGCCTGCAACGCCTGAGGCCCTCGCCCGGGCTGCCCGATTGCGGCGCAATTACCTCGCGGTCGGCGCCAGCGCGCTCATGTCTTTCGCGGCCTTTCCCCCTTTCGACGTGGGCTTCCTGGCCTACCTGGCCCTGGTCCCGCTCTTGTTCGCCGGGGGGATCGACCGCCTCCGCGTTGCCGCTGGCCTGGCCTACGCCGCGACGGTCCTCTACCACCTCACCGGCTTGAGCTGGCTCGCAATGACCTCTCCTCCCGGCTGGCTCGTGATCACCTCCCTCGAGGGCTTCTACGGAGTGGCCCTGATCTGCCTCCCGCTTTGGGTCCGACGTCGGACGGGGACGCCCCTCGTCCTAGCGCTCCCCCTGTTTGGCGTGGCCTTGGAGTGCATTCGCGGCAACTGCCCCTGGATAGCCCTTCCTTGGCTGTTTTGGGGCCACACTCAACACGCCCAGCTGACCCTGATCCAGATCGTAGACGTCACGAGCGTCTATGGCCTGAGCGCGATCGTGCTCGCGGTCAACGGTGCGATCGCGGACGTGGCCCTCCTCCTGAGGGCCCGCAACGAGGCCGAGGAGGACCTCAGTGGCCCCGACCTCAAGCGCCTGCGCTGGGTCGTGGCCCTCCCGATCTTCCTGATCATTCTCGCGCTGACTTACGGGTACCTCCGCCGCGGACAAGTCCGCGAGGCCATGGAGGCGGCTGGACCGGGTCCTCGTCTGCTTCTCGTGCAACCGGATCTCCCCCAGACCCTCAAGGAGTCGGGCTCCGCCGTCGCCGCCGCCAACGAGAGCCTCCGCGGAAGCAAGATCGCGATCGCGACCGCCGGTGGGAAGATCGACGGGCTGCTCTGGACCGAGACGATGTGGTTCTGGCCCCTGCCCGACTACCGCCGGGGCGCCGTGGGCAACGATCCTGAGGGCAACGAGCTCGACGGACGCCGGGTCTATGAGAAGTGGCGAGCGGGATACCTGCGCTGGGGAGACGCCCTCTCCTCGTCTCTCAAGCACTTTCGCGCGGCCCAGGCCGGCGGCGACGCCGGCGACCGAGCCATGGCGCTCGGCAACCTCAAGAGCTTGCTTCGGATCGAGGGAGACCAGACGGCGCTGGTGCGCTTTGCTCAGGAGGCAGTCGCTGAGTGCCGCGGCTTCCAAGTCGTCGAAGCCGAGCTGCTCGCGCTCCCCGCCAAGATCAACGCGCCCGTCTTCGTCGGCGCAGTCGACCTCGACATCGCCCACCGGCGGGCCAATCCGCACAACAGCTACTATCAGCTCGTCCCCAACGGACTCGAGCCAGCAACGATCGCCGCTCGCTACGACAAGATCGAGTGCGTGCCCGTCAGTGAATACATCCCTTTCAAGAAGGAGGACTCAGCCCTGCACGGCTTCCACAAGTTCATGAAGTCCTTCGTGCCGGCCGGGTTCCAGGTCTTCGCGCGGGGTGAAGCGCCGGTCCTAATGGACGCGGGCGGCTTCAAGCTCTCTCCCAACATTTGCTTCGAGATCAGCTTCCCTGAGCTCCTCCGGCGCGGAACGGCCGCCGGCGCTGACGTGCTCGTCTGTCCCGCCAACGACGCCTGGTTCGTGCACGGCGATCGCGGCCAAGCCGCCATCAAGACAGGGGAGCTCGACCTCGCTCGCAGCCACAGCGTGTTCCGCGCGATCGAAAACCGCCGTTCGGTGGTCCGCTGCGTGAACCGCGGCGTCTCGCTTTGCGTGGACCCGACTGGGGTCGTGATCGACGAGATCAGCCGCCCCGATCCCAGGACCGGGAAGTCGATCAACGTGGGAATCGACGGTTCGCTCGTCGTTCAACCACCGATCACGCACCTCATGAGCTTCTACGTCCGCTTCGGAAACGTGTTCCCCGGGACCTGCAGCCTGGGCGCCTTGGCGTTCCTGATCTGCGCTTGGAGAGAGCGTCGGCTCTTCTCCCCCACCGAGGGCACGCCCAAGAGAGTCCTCTCGGATCCCGCGCCCGCCGAGGAGGCCGACGCGCCCGCCGAGGAGAGCGACGCGCCCGAGGAGGCCGACGCGCCCGCGGAGGGGAGCGATGCATCCGCCGAGGAGAGCGCCGCGCCCACGGAGGAGACCCAGGCGCCCGCCGAGGAGACCCAGGCGCCCCCGGAGGGGAGCGACGCACCCACGGAGGAGACCCAGGCGCCCGTCGAGGAGGCCGACGCGCCCACGGAGGGGAGCGACGCACCCGCCGAGGAGGGCGCCGC
>JAESQQ010000824.1 GCA_016765095.1 Planctomycetota bacterium
AGAGCGCGCCGCGGGAGCGGTCGCCCTGGGCCGACTCGGCCCCGATCCGACGTCGGTCGCCGCGCTGAGTTCGCTCGTCAGCGACTCGCAGGCCGGCGTTCGCACCGCGGCCGTCGTGGCGCTCGAGCGAACGCAGACTCCGGCTGCCCGAGCCGCGGTTCGGGCGGCGCTCAGCGACGACAAGCTCTCGGTTCGATTGGCCGCGACCCGAGCCCTCGGCTTTCAGCGCACGAATGAATCGGTCGAGACGCTGATCGGCGCCCTCAAGAGGTCGCGAGGTCGCCTCGAGGCGGAGCTGTTGGCGTCGCTCCGGCGGCTGACGGGAGCCAACCTAGGCGAGCAGGCGCGGGACTGGCTGGCCTGGTGGGAGGCGGTTCGCGAGACCTACGTCCTCCCCGACCCCAACGCGAAGCCGCCCAAGGGTGCCAAGCGTCTCAAGACGAGACCTAGAGCTCGGCCTGGCTACTGGGGCGCCTCGGTGGTCAGCGAGCGAGTCGCGTTCTTGGTCGACACGTCGGGTTCCATGATCGCCGAGCGACGGATGCAGGGATCGACGGTCGTCGTGACGCGCATGATCGTGGCCCGCGAGGAGCTCCGGCGGGTGATCGGGGAGCTCCCGGGGCGAGCTCGATTCAACGTGATTCCCTTCGCGAGTCTCCCGCAGCCTTGGAAGCGGAAGTCGCAGCGCGCGACCAAGAAGAACAAGGCCAAGGCCACGAGCTTTGTCGGCGAGCTGCGAGCCCGAGGCGGCACGAACATTCACGACGCGCTCATGCTGGCCCTGGCGGATCCGCAGATCGACACGATCTGGCTCCTGACCGACGGCGAGCCGACGCTGGGCCAGGTCGTCGATCCGACGGAGCTCTTGCGCGAGGTTCGCCTCAAGAACGCTACGCGCCGAGTCGCGATCCACACCCTGGGCGTTGGGCTCAAGAGCGCCTTTCTGGCCCGCCTGGCGGCTGAGAATCAGGGCCGCCACTACCTGAGATAGCTGCTCGGAAGCCCCGTTTTGCGTCCGCCTGCGGACGTGGTGTCCAGATGGACACCCCCTCAGAATGCCCATATCCCGTGATTGGAGTGCCTCGCTCGCCTTTTAGCGGGAGATAGCTCCACAGGATGGCTCCTTAGGGCTGTGGCGCAGGCCTTGCGTTCAAGTTGGGCGACGCTCAGGAGCCACTACATGCGAATTCGCACCAGCACTCTCATTTTCTCCCTCGCCCTCACCGCGGTGGCCCTCTCGGGCTGCAGTTCCAAGAAGAGCCGCAGCCCTTCCGCGAGCTTGGTCGCGCCGACGACCTCGGGCACGACCGGTGCCACGACGAGCGGCACGACGGCGCCCACGACCTCGGTCGTTGTGCCGAAGCCTGCGACGCCAGGCGTCGTGCTGGGAGGAAACACCTCGAGCGGGAGCGCCACGAGCGGCGCGACGGCGAGTGGATTCGGGAAGGGAACGGGTCAGTTCACGGACGCCAGCAACAACTTGCCGGCGAGCACGAGCAACGACTACGGCGCTGACTCGGGCGACCTCGACGGCGACGGCGACATTGACGTCGCGATCGCGGTCAACGGAGGCCCGGCGCGGATCCTCTGGAACGACGGGACGGGCGTGTTCACGCTTCGCCCGGCGTCCTTTCCGACGACCGTCATGGCCGCCACGAGCGTGCGCTTGATCGACGCCGACCAAGACGGCGACTTCGACTTGATCTTCTCGGCGAACTTCGAGCCGACGCGCCTGTTCCTAAACGACGGCGCGGGCAACTTCACGTTCGGCTCGGAGCTGAACCCGACCAACGACGCCTACACCTACAACCTCGCGATCGGCGACGCCAACGGCGACGGTTGGAACGACGTGTTCATGGTCCAGGCGGGCCTGAACACGCCCTCGCAGGGTCAGAACAAGCTCTATCTGAGCGACATGGTGAACAGCTTCGTCGAGGCGCCTGCAGGCACGATCCCGGCCGCCGCGAACGACTCGCTTGACGCGACCTTCCTGGACGTCAACCAAGACGGGAGCATGGACATATTCGTGGCTAACTTCGGCAGCCGCCCGCTCCTTCTCGTGAACAACACCCTCGGGACGTTCGTGAACCAGAGCGACGTCTACATTCCGCCGACCCTCTCGACCTTCGCGACTGGAATCGCGCAGGGCGACATGGACGGAGACGGCGACGTCGACTTGTTCGTCGCGAACGAGGGCCCCGCCACCGCGAGCGGCCCGCCCGCCGGACAGGTGAACACCTGGCTCGACAACAACGGCCCCAACCAGCGCTTTAGCAACCTGGCCAACGCTGTTCCGAGTGACAGCGAGGCCACCTGGCGCCTGCGCTTGGTCGACGTCAACGCCGACGGTCAACTCGACGTCGTCGCGAGTCAGCTGCGCGCCAGCCAGCGCCTGTATATCAACCAGGGAGGCACCCTGATCGACGCCACGAGCTTCCTGCCTCCGGTCAACCAAGCCGCGAGCAACTGCTTTGGGATCACGGTCGGGGACTTCAACGGCGACCAGGCTCCTGACCTGCTCTTCACACGCCGTGGCGCCCAGCCCTTCTTGTTCCTGAACACGCCTTAGGCAGGGCCTTCGTCGCAGACGATTCTCCCAAGCGGAGGCGGGTAACCGCCTCCGCTTCTCTCGTGTGGGTCAGCCGACAGGTCTCCGCTTAGCCTGGGTCCAGAGGGCATGACCGGTCGCAGACAACACGAAGGATCTTCAACCGAGCGCAGCGGCCCTCGCCACTTCGCGGCGGTCGGGGACGTGCACGGCCACATGCACGCCATGGTCGGGCAGGTTCAGGCCGCCGCCCAGAAGGCCGGCGTCGAGATCGACTTCGTGCTCCAAGTCGGCGACTTCGAGGCGCACCGTCACGAGGAGGACCTCGAGACCATGTGCTCGCCGGCGAAGTATCGAAAGCTGGGTGAGTTCGCCCACTACCACTCAGGGCAGGCCACCTTTCCCTGGCCGATCCACTTCATTGGGGGCAACCACGAGCCCTACGGGTTCCTGGATCGCCTCAAGGCTGGCCAAGCGGCCGAGAACTGCTTCTTCCTAGGCCGGGTCGCGAGCGTCGAGATCCAAGGCCTGCGGGTGGTTGGGTTGAGCGGGATCGAGCGCGCACGTTGCCTTGGCGGACGCCCTCCGATCGGAGGCAAGGGGACCAAGAACTACGTCGGGTTCACCGAGGACGAGGTCCTTCAGGCGGCCAGTGCGGGCCCTGCGGACGTGCTCCTTTTGCACGACTGGCCCGCAGGGGTGGTCGATCCCCTCGACGCGGAGCAGTTCCGCTACGGGCACCGGGCGGGTGGGGTGGACTCGATCGGGAACGCCTCGGCGCGGCTCGTGGTGGACGAGCTCCGGCCCAACTGGGTGCTCTGCGGCCACATGCACCGGAGCTACCGAACGGAGATTCGCCACCGGGACGGAAGTCGGACTTCGTTCGCCGGCCTCGCGAAGGTCGGAACGCCAGCAGCGGTCGCGATCTTTGCGGTCGAGGAGGGTCGAATCGTGGAGGTGACCAAGGCCCAAGCGGCTGGCAACGCGCTTCCGTAGGGGCGGGGTTTACCCCCGCCCGCCCCGAGGCCGCGCCAATCAGCCTCTCGGGAGCCTCCCCTCAGGCTCGTTAGAGCGCTCGCTCGAGCGGGCTACTCCCGGCGCTCGAGGACCTTGCGGACGCGATCGTCTAGGACCGAGAGCGAGCCGTCTAGGAGGGTTCCTGTCGCTCGCCGGAGGCGGGTGATCGCGAGCCGATAGTTGACGTAGGCCTGAACTTCCCCCGTCTCGGCGCCGGCGAGGGCCGCGAGGTCGAGGAGGACGTCTCGGCGAACGGCGGCGCCGGTCTCGACGCGGGCTCGAGTTGCTTCGAGGCGCTGCTTCGAGAGGATCCGAGCGGCGCGGGCAGCCTCGATTCGGGCCTTGGAGGTCCTGATATCGCGGATCGAGCCGCGCACGTCGAGGACGACGTTGGCCTCGACGGAACGCAGCGAGACCTCAGCGCGCTCGATCAGGATCTTGCGCTGGCGCACGGCGGCCCGCTCGCTGCGGAGCATGATCGGGAGGTCAACGCTCAGGCCCGCGCTCCAGGTGTAGAACCGGCCGCTGCCCAGCGCAGACCAGGACGAGTGGTGTTGGCCGCCCAGCCCCTGCTGGCTCCAGGTGCCGATCAGGTTGAGCGCGGGGAGGGCGTTGTTCTCGGCCACGGTCATGTCGCGGCGAGCGTTCTCGAGGGCCAACTGAGCGCGGTAGTAGTCTGGGCGTCGGTTGAGGGCCTGTTGAACCGAAGCCGCCGGATCCAGGCTCGGCTCTGCGGTTAACTGGGGGAGGTCGACGGCGACCACGAGCATGTCCCACTTCGACACGTCGCCGGTCGGGCGCACGAGACGAACCATTTGGTCGTTGGCGGCCTCGAGGTTGCTCTCGGCGACGATCAAGCCCTCGCGGCGGGTCGCGACGCCGCTCTTTGCGACCGTGACGTCGAGCCGGCTGGCTCGGCCCCACTTGCGCAGCTTGCGGGTGTCCTCGAGCAGCTTGATCGCGCTCTCGAGGCTTCGCTTTTGGGAGCGGAGCTGCTCTTCGGTCACGATCAGGTTCCAGTAGGCCTGCTCGACGGTGACCGCTGCGTTCATGTAGGTCTCGACCAGAGTCGCTTCGCTCTGGCGAGCCGTGCTGCGTGCGTTGCGGAGGGCGGCCAAGTTGACGTCGAGCCCAAAGCCCCTCAGCAGCGGCTGGGTGATCGAGGCCTGGAGACTGGGCGTGTAGCTCGGGTTGAGCGCGAACGCGTTGTTCGACTTGGTCCGGGCCTCGTTGTAGGACAGCGAGAGCTGAGTGCCCGTTGGAAAGAGCTGGGAGACGGTCGTTTGGAGGTTGAGGCGACGGCTCGACGAGACCGCGAGTCCGGGCGGGAGGCCGGAGAAGGGGTTGTTGGAGAAGAAAGGAGAGCGGTTTTGTGCCCAAGTCCCCGTGAAGTTGACGGTCGGGTCGAAGGCGGCTCGGGCCTGAGGGATCCCCTCCGCGGCGGCGCGAGCGTCGAGGAGCGCGACCAGGTAGTCGGGGTTGTTCGCCAGCGCCGATTTGACGGCGTCCTCGAGAGTCAGGGGGAGGACCGCGCTCCGCTCGCCGAGGCGAGGAGAGCGCTCCGACTCGTCGAAGAAGACCTTGCCGGCGCGGAGCTCCTCCGACGAGCCGCGCTCAAGGTCACGGCGGACTTTGGCGAGGCGGTCGAGGGAGACCTGGATCCGAGCGATCTCCTCCGGATACTCGACTTTGACTTCGGCGACTTCGGCGTCCCCCTTGCTTTGGGGGGCGTCTCCAGGAGCCTCAGGCGTAGGCGCTGGGCTTGGAGCGGGCTCTGGAGCAGGGTCCTGGCCACGCGCGACACCAGCCGCAAGGAGGGCTGCTGCGGTGATCACCAGAAGCGAACGGGAGAGCGACATGGAGGGCTCCAGGAGGGGGCGGACACTCTAGCCCGAAAGATCTGGGGCGCGGGCCGCGAGAGGAAAGCTCACGCTGTGGAAAACTCGGGCAGAAGTGGGGAGAAGAGGGGCTTGGTGGGCGCTAGCCCTTCGTTCTATAGGCCGCTGCGCGTTATGCCTGGGCCTCCTCCATGTGGAGAACTTGGGCGTTGGGGCCACCGGGGAGGGCCCCGTGGCGCGCCTGACCTAGGGTCGGATCACGATCAGCACGGCGGATTGGGGCACGACCAGGTAGATCTTGCTGTCGTAGCGGATCTCGACGGCGGCCTTCTTGAAGAACAGGGCTTCGTCGCCGGCCTCGACTTGCATGGGAATGAAGCGAGCGCTTTGGCGCTTTTCCTTCCAGGGCTCGTCCTCGCCGTCGGCGCCGGCGTGCGGGAGGGCGACTCCTGGACCCGTGGCCAGAACCTTCCCGGAGCGGACGCCGTCGCTCTCCTGGGAGCCTGCGGGGAGGTAGAGCCCCGAGTGGGTTCGGGCCTCGTCGCTGGGCTCAATCAGGAGGCGATCGCCGACGACGATCATGTTGTGCGGTGCGCTCACGGCCGGAATGTAGCGGGGCTAGTGGGTTGGCGCTAGGGCGAGTCAGGACCCCGGAGGAAGCCTCCCTCTGCGAGCAGGCTCAAGAGGGCCTTTGCCGCCGCTTCGAAACCGCTTTCGTCCGGTCGGAGCACGATCGCAGGGGAGGTGGGAGCCTCGTAGGGCGCGTTGACGCCGGGGACGTGGAGGAGTTCGCCAGATCGCGCGCGTTCGTAGGTCCCGGCGCGGTCACGGGCTTCGCTCCATTCGAGGGGGGAGGCCACGTGGACTTCCAAGAAGCGCTGCTCTCCGATCAACTCGCGCGCGCGCGAGCGAATCACCCGCGTCGGCGAGACGAAGCTCGCGATCGTGATTAGGCCTGCGTCGTTGAGGGTCTTGGCCACCGCAGACACTCGCCGCAGGTGCTCGGCGCGGTCGCCGGGGCTGAAGCCGAGGTCGTGGCTCAGGCCTCCGCGGACGGCGCGTCCGTCGAGGACGTGAGCGAAGTGGCCTGCCTCGAACAGGAGCCGGTCGAGGGCGTGGGCGACTTCGCGTTTGCCCGACGCCGGCAGTCCGGTCAGCCAGAGCGTGACGGGCTTCTGGCGCAGGCGCGCGGCTCGCTCCTCGGACCCGACGAGATCGGCGCTCGAGGTCTCCTTCGGGGCGTCGACTTCGTCGTGCCACTCAGCGATCGCGCTGGGCAGCTCGTCCTCGGGTTGGCGCTCGATCAGCATTCCGGCGCCGACGGTGGCGTTGGTCAGGAGGTCGATCAGCACGAAGCTGCCCGTGGAGCGGTTGTCGCGATAGGCGTCGACGTAGAGGGGTCGCACCGTGGAGATCACGACGCGCCCGATTCCGTTTAGCTCCAGCCCTTGAGCCTCGGGGTCGCGACTGAGGGTGTTGACGTCGACGACGTAGCGGAGGGACTCAATCTTGGCGCGCACGCTCTGGGTCGTGTGCTTGACCCAGTAGTTTCCGCCGACGCGCAGCTTCCGCTCTCCCAGCCACACGACCATGGCCTCGAAGTGCCGCGTCACGTGGGGCTGGTTGCGGGGGTGGACGATCATGTCGCCGCGACTGACGTCGAGTTCGTCTTCCAAGCAGAGCGAGACCGACATGGGTGGATAGGCCTCCTCGAGCTCGCCGTCGAAGGTGTCGATTCGGGCGATCCGTGTCTTCTTGCGCGAGGGGAGGACCATGACCTCGTCGCCTTTGCGCACGATCCCAGACGCGACCGAGCCTGCGTAGCCGCGGTAGTCGAGGTCGGGGCGGATCACGTATTGAACGGCGTAGCGAAAGTCGATCAGGTTGCGGTCGGAGCCCGTGTGCACGTCTTCGAGGAGGCGCAGGAGGGGCTTGCCCACATACCAGGGCATGCGCGTGCTCTGCTCGACGACGTTGTCGCCCTTCAGCGCGCTCAGGGGCACGAACTCCAGATCGGGGACGTTCAGTCGCGTGGCGAAGTCAGAGAACTCGCTCACGATCTCGTCGAAGACTTGCTGCGAGTAGTCGACGAGGTCCATTTTGTTGACACACACCACGCAGTGGCGGATCCCCAGCAGGGACGTAATGAAGGCGTGGCGTCGGGTCTGGGTCAGGACGCCTTTGCGCGCGTCGATCAGGATCAGAGCGAGGCTCGCGGTCGAGGCGCCGGTGGCCATGTTGCGCGTGTATTGCTCGTGGCCGGGGGTGTCGGCAATGATGAACTTGCGGCGAGGAGTCGAGAAGTAGCGATAGGCCACGTCAATCGTGATCCCTTGCTCGCGCTCGGCCATGAGCCCGTCGGTGAGGAGTGAGAAGTCGATTTCTTCGCCAGCCGCCCTGACGCTCTCGTTGTTGGTCAGTCGCTTGGCGGCCGCCAGTTGATCCTCAAAGGCGGCCTTGCAGTCGTGCAGCAAGCGTCCGATCAGGGTGGACTTGCCGTCGTCGACGCTCCCGCAGGTGGAGAAGCGGAGGGTGTTGGCGCTCTGGTGTTGTTCGACGAGGCGGGTCAAAAGTAGCCCTCCCGCTTCTTGAGCTCCATGGAGCCTTCTTGGTCGTGATCGATTGCGCGGGTGGCGCGCTCGGAGACGCGCTCGACCATGAGCTCTTCAATGATCTTGGGGATCGTGTCGGCTTCCGAGCGGATCGCGCCCGTGCAGGGGACGCAGCCAATGCTGCGGAAGCGGCACTTCACGGTCTTGACCTCGCCTTCCTGCGGTCGCGCGCGCGGATCGGCAGGCAGGAGCAGCCCCTTGCGCTCGACCATGTCGCGTTCGCGCGCGAAGTAGAGGTCTACGATCGGGATCTGTTCGAGGTGGATGTACTGCCACACGTCGAGCTCGGTCCAGTTGCTGAGCGGGAACACGCGGATCGTCTCGCCTGGCTTGCGGCGAGCGTTGTAGAGGTTCCACAGTTCGGGGCGTTGGTTTTTGGGGTCCCATTGGCCCTGGGTGTCGCGGAACGAGTAGATCCGCTCCTTGGCTCGCGACTTCTCCTCTTCTCGCCGCGCGCCTCCGAAGGCGGCGTCCACGCCGTGTTCGGTGAGTCCCTTGAGCAGCCCGCCCGTCTTCCAGACCGAGCAGCACTGCTGGGTGCTGAAGTCGAAGGGGTTCATGTCCAGGGAGGGGCCCTCGGGGTTGGTGTAGGTGAAGCACTCGATCCCGATCGAGGTGAGGTACTCGTCCCGGTGCGTGTACATCTCGGGGAACTTGAAGCTCGTGTCGATAAAGAGCGCCGGGAAGGGGACCTTGGCTGGGGCGAAGGCCTTGCGTGCCAGGCGGATCAGGACGGAGGAGTCCTTGCCGACGGAGTAGAGGAGGACGGGCCGCTCGAACTCGGCCGCGACCTCGCGGAAAATGTGTATGGCCTCGGCCTCCAGTTCTCGGAGGTGCGAGAGGCGGTAGCGGTTCATGAGTGCCCTCTTCGCCGGACCTGGCTAAGCCGACTGTGACTCAATGAGGGTTCAAGGCCCTGATTGCTCCTCCGCCGCAACGACGGAGGTCGATGAGAATCGCGCTGGTGCTCAGGCTTGCGCTCTGATCGACCAGGTTGCTCGAAGGCGAGCCAGCCACGTCTCCAGACACTGCTGCGTCGTCCAGACTTCTGGACAAGGCTACCCTACTGACATGTGACTCAAGCAGGCAGTCGATTCGATCCAGGATCGGCTCCCTGCTGGCCGGTAGGCGCTACCACTCTCTCAAAGCCTCGTCCTTGGCTTCGGCGCGTGCGTGACAAAAAGGCGCCGCCAGGACGCGCCCTTCCTCACGCCGTCGCTCTGCAGGGAGCCTGCGGGCAGGTAGGGCCCCGAGTGAGTTCGGGCCTCCTCGTGGCACGGCTCGATTAGGAGGCGATCGCCGACGACGATCGTGCGGTGAGCTCACGGGCGGAATGCACTGGGGGTAGCACGCATGCGCTAGGGCGAGGCTCCAACCGGAAGACGCTAGGAGGCGAGCAAGCGATGGTAGAGCTCGATAAGCAGCTTGCCGTCATGCTCCCAGGTGTAGGACTCCTCTACAGATTTCCGTCCGGACCTCCCCAAGGCCTCAGCCAACTCTGGATCCTCAAGCAGGCTCTCAATTGCTAGTGCGATCGCCTCTGGGCTCCTGGGGTCGACCATGATTCCGCACTTCGGCTGATTCAAGATCTGCTCGTAGAGTGGGAAGTCAGAGGCCACGATCGGCAGTTCGCTCGCCATGTATTCGAAGAGCTTTGTCGGATAGGCCTCAAGGAACCGCGGGACTGGTTGTAAGAGACAGAGCCCCACCCGAGCGCGCTGTAACAAATCGTAGACAGCCGACCGATCCAACATGCCGGGAAGCTCAATTCCGTCCTGCCGAAGTCTCGCCTCAATGCCACTCTCGTGGAATCTCCCCGCTAGCACGCAGCGAAGCTCGGGTCTCCGCGCTCGGAGAATCCTGACCGCCTCGGCTATTCTCGTGGCACCCCGCTCGGTAGCGATTCCCCCAACATAGGCGATCAGATCGTGTTCCCGTTCGAGCCTCCTCTCTAACGACGGAAGCTCCTCTCGGAGGGGGAAATTCCGCACGTTGAGGACGTTGAGCCCGGCGAATCGGTGAGCCTGGAGCGGGCTCGCCACCACCAGCGCGCTCATGCGCGGGCTCGCAGTGGATTCGACTTTGGCGTAAACGCGAGAGACGAAGCGCCGCAGTCGTTCGGGAATCCAGTCTTTGCCTTGAATCTGTTCGGCAACGTCTTCGTGGATGTCGAAAATGACTCGGCGACCTCGAAGCGCTTGATACGTCAAGAGCGGGAGTAGTTCCGGATCGTGGAAGTGAAGAATGTCTGCCCCGTCTGCCAGGGCCTGGTGCAAGAGACGAGGGCCTTGCCTGAGCGCCCGATCTGCCTTTCCCTTGGCGGCAGGAAGGCAGAAGACTCGGACTCCTTCGACATGCCGCTCCCAGCCTTCGTCCGCTAGGGCGTAGAGAGTGACTTGCACCCCTTCCGACGCGAGGTGCCGACACATTCGGTGGAGAATCCGGACGTCGTGCCAGAGATGCACGCTGGTCAAGTGGGCTATTCGCACGGAGCCTCCGGCCGCGACCTCGGTTCGGACTTGCGAAGGTAGAAGGCGCGCCGCCGGAAACTAGTCACGTGGGAGGCTGCCTTTGTCCCTGAGGAGGAGGCGGTCCGTCCGGACCAGAGGGCGCCGACCGCACACTCGCAGACTGTACGGGATTCGAGAGTAGGTTCCCTTCCTTGCGACCTCCTCCAGGCCGGCGAAGCAGAGCCGAGCGTCCATGTTCTGACTGGTGAAGCTGTCAACATGACCCTCCCGGTCGGGAAGCCCCCGAGTGTTTGCGACCAACTCTTGCCAGCAGTAAGGGTTCGTAACAGACAATATCAGTAGACCTCCCTGGCGGACCACTCGCTCAGGAAGTGCGTCGGGTTCTCAAGATGCTCCATGATCTTGAGCGCGAGAATCCAATCGACCGAATCCGTAGTCACGGGGACTCCCTCGTTGAGATCGTGGCACATCAGCTCCTCGCGTGGCTCAGGAAGGCGAGCCCTCGAGAGTATGGCAGGGTCGATGGCGATTCCGACATTACGGTGTTCCACTCCCGACTCCTTCAGGGTGTCCCGGAGTAACCCGAACTTGCAACAGCCCTCGAGGAAGGCCTGCCCACCCTGAGAATCACCCAATCGGTCGGCCGCTGATGCCGAATCTCAGCCCCCGGATTCTCAAGACGGTAGGTCCGGGCGCGTTCGGGATAGAGACTGGCCTTCGAACTGCACTAACTACTGCCGTAGGCCACTTTGTTTGGCCGTGAGGGCCTGGGGTTTGGCCACCCTATTTGGCCACGGGGAGCGCGTGTCGCTCGGAGCTTCGGGAAGCCACGCAGCCTGATCCGCTAGGCCCGACCAGGAGGTCGGGTCCGTGGACAGCCAGCGCGCGTGTGCTTGCTGCGACCAGTTGTTCGAGGTGAATCCTCGGGCGGGGTCGAAGCACTTGTTCTGCCGAGGAGCGGCGTGCCAGCGCGAGCGGCGGCGGCGCGCGCAGAAGGGGCGACGCGCGGGTCGGCCTCGGGCGAGAGAAAGCCGCGCGGACTACATGAGGCGCTATCGGGCTTCGCGCCCTGAATACAGGGGTCGAGAGGCAGCTCTGGCGGCCGCTCGGCGGGGGCAGACTCGGGGGAGGCGAGCTGAGACGGAGAGGGCCCCGCCTAGCGAGGCCCCGCAGAGAGCCTCAGCCACAGCCCCTCCCCGGCGGGCCTTCGTTGAGGTCGTCGAGGGGCCAGACGGGCCAGAGGTGCGCGTCGTAACCGAAGCCGGTCTAAGGCTAAAGCTCGCCTCGGCAGCGGGTTAACCCGGCGTCGTAACGGAAGCCGGCTGAAGCCATTGCCAGGCAAGGGTTTGGGAAGGAGAGGTCGAAGCCGGCTTCAGAAGGTGAAGCCGGCTTCGCCCTAAAGCACGCCTCGGCAGCGGGTTAACCCGGCGTCGTAACGGAAGCCGGCTGAAGCCGCTGGGGGGGCAGGGCTTGGGGCGATCGGGCAGGGAATCTCGCGTCGTAACGGAAGCCTGGATAGCTGCGCGAAGCCTGGATCGGTAGAAGGGAAGACGTCGCAGGCGCCGCCGCCGAGAAGAGCGGAGGACGCCTCGACTCGAGCCCTCGATCAGCCACCGGCCCGCTTGGACGGCGCGTTTCCCGCGCCCGCCCTCGCTGGAGCCTTGCCCGGAGCGAAGCATGAGACCGCGTCCTCAGCCCCCCCGCCCAGAGCTTGTTCGGCGCCCCGCTGGCGCCTTCGGCTGGCTCGACGCCCGCTTGCTCCACGACGACTGGCTGAGTCGACTCGGACCCGACGCGGTCGCCGTGCTCGTCCTCCTGGCCCTGGCCGCCGACCGCCACGGCGCGTCCTTCTACGGACGCGAGCGGATCGGGCAGGCTCTTAGCCTGACGCGCGCGCCCGTCGATCGTGCCTTGGCGCGACTGGTGGAGTTGGACCTCGTGGCGCTGAGACCTTGGCGGGCGGGCCTCCCCGACGGTGTGTGGCAGCTCTTGCCACTGCCCAGCTCTCGCGTGACACGCGGTGGCGGGCCGGTCTCGATCACTCAGGTCCTCGCCCAACTCGGTCTCGAGTCGTGAGCGTTGCCGAGGTCGAAATCGGTCGCCTGGTCGGTCCGCGCGGGCCGGTCTTTCCTGACCAAGCGCGCCAGGCCGAGCTGCGAGCCAGCATTCGCGCGACCGGCCTGCGGCGTCCGCTCGACGTGCGCCCTCGCGAGGACGGCAACTTCGAGCTGCTAGACGGAGCCTTGCGCTGCGGCGCCCTGCTCGAGCTGGGCTGGGCGCGCGTCCCGGTCCGCGTCCACGAGGTCGACGCACGCAGCGGCAGTCGGCTGCGCCTAGTCCTCAACTCCGCGCGACGACGCGTCAGCCCCCTGGAGGAGGGGCGGGCGATCCGCCACCTCCTCGACGAGGGCGAGAGCCCCGCCCAGATCCAAGCCGCACTGGGCCGCTCGCGGAGCTGGCTGAGCAGGAGACTTCAGCTCCTGGGGCGGCTCGAGGCAGGACTCCAGACTCGGGTCGAAGAAGGCGAGCTGACCCCAGCCCTCGCGTTGGAGATCGCCAAGGCTCCAACGCTCTGGCAGGAGCGTCTCCGCCAGACAGCGGTCGCGCACAGCCTCTCCTCCTCCGCCGCTGGGCGCCTGGCGCGCCTCCTCGCTGACCGCAACCAGACGCGTGAAGCGCGCGAACGAGCGCTGGCTTACCCCCGTGAGGCGCTGGCCCGGCGATCTCCCCGGCCTCTCAGCCCGACCCCCCTGGCCGACCGGATCGCGGACCTCACCCGCGCGGCCCTCGACCTCGAGCGCCTGCTTGAGCGTGCTCGACAGACCGGCTTGCCCCAAGCGGACGCGACCGCGACCGAGGAGGCGCTGATCGCGCTGGGCAAAGGGCTCACGACCTTGCAGCACGAGACGGAGAGGTGCCACCGTGACCCGCCAGAGCCGCTCTCGCCGCCGCCAGGTGGCCCTCTATCGTTTCCAGTTGATCGCGCCGCTGCTGCTCCCCCAGCTCTCCCCAAGGCAACGGGCCGAGCGAGCCCGAGAGGTCCTTGCGCGACCGCCAGCTCCCCCTTGGGGCGGGGATCCTCCGAGGCTCTCGGCGCGCAGCCTGCGCCGCTGGCTACAGCTCTACCTGGAGACACGAGGGGATCGACTGGCGGCGCTGGAGCCGAAGGTGCGCTGCGACCACAGTCACTCGAGGACGGTCCCGCTCGAGCTGCTGGCGGAGGCGGTCAGCGTCCGCGAGAAGGCGCCGCGCCTGAGCGTCAAGCAGATCCTCAAGGTGATCGAGCACCCGGCCCGGGAGCGAGTGTCTCGCCGAAGCCTAGGCAGGGCCTTGCGCGAGGCGGGCTACGGCAAGCGCGACAAGCGCAGCCGGATCGCAGCGCGCTGCAAGGGGCGGCTGGCGCCTGTGGATTGGGATCTACAGCTCTGGGAGGCGGACTTCCCAAACGAGATCTGGCAGGTCGACTCGACGCCCTCGATTTGGCTGCCCAAAGGTCGCCACCGTGAGCGGGCGGTCCGCCTCCAGCTCGTCAACCTGATCGACGACCACTCTCGCTTGATCGTCGGCGGCGGCTTCGTGGAGAGGCTGCGCGTCGTCGATCTGCTCAGCTTTCTCAAGCCCGCGATCGCGACCTACGGCTGCCCCAACGTACTCTTCGTCGATCAGGCTCAGATTCACCGCTCGGTGATCGTGACCCAAGGACTCGCTCGCCTAGGCGGCGAGGCGATCTTTGGGACGGCGGGCCACGCGCCCGGACACGGATTATGTCGAACTCGACATAAGCCGTGGAATGCTCAGCTCCGGATTATGTGGAGTCGTCATGACGAGCTTCGCTGGTGTGGGCGATCAGCTCACCGTGAGCTGCGCATAATCACAGCCCCTCCAGGAAGGCAAGGAGGCGGTCGTCGGCCCGAAACCGCTCGGTCTTGGTCTTGGTCTTGGGTTCGGAGAGCTGGCGCAGGGCTGCCTCCTTCATCGCGATGTCTGCTTCGAGATACTGGTGGGTGGTGGCCAGATCCTCATGACCGAGCCAGAGGGCAATGACGGTGATGGCGACGCCCGACTGCAGTAGATGCATCGCGGTCGTGTGGCGAAGCGTGTGGGGCGATACGCTGCGCCCCACCAGGGACGGGCAATGGGCGCTGGCTCTCGCCACGGCACGCTTGAGACGCTGATCCACGCCGGAGCGGGACAGGGGCCTTCCTGCCCGATTGGGGAAAACCGGAGCCTCCGGGCGTTGGTCGATGCCCTCGAGCCACTTGCGCAACTGCACTGCGGTGCTCTTCCACAGCGGGATGACACGCTCCTTTCTGCCCTTGCCGTGGAGATGCAGGGAAGCTCCACGGTCGAGGAGCACGTCACCAACGCGGAGAGCAGTGATCTCGGAGACTCGGGCCCCCGTGTTGTAGAGCGCCGCAAAGAGGACGGTGTCGCGGCGACCGCTCCACGTAGATCGATCGGGTGCGTCGAGCACGGCATCCATCTCGTCCCGGGTCAGGAAGCCGAGTATCGGCCGGTCGAAGCGCTTGCTCGGAATGGCGAGCACGCGCTGTGCAACGGGCAGCGAGGTGGGATCTCGAGTGCTGACATAGCGCATGAATGACCTGATGGCGGTCAGCCGGGCATTGCGGGTGCGTGGGGAGTTTCCTCGTCCCTCTTCGAGGTGGTCCAGAAACGCGAGGATGAGTGGCGCATCGAGATCGCTCAGCGTGAGCGCAGAGGGGGTGCGTCGGGTGCGTTTTTCCGCGAAGCGCAGGAGAAGCTGAAAGGCGTAGCGGTAGCTGCTGATCGTCTGCTTGCTCGCACGGCGTTCAGTCACCAGGCGCCGCAGGAAGAAGTCCTGTAAGAGCTGGGGGAAGTCTGCCTCGCTCATGCTGGCCGCTCCTTCTTGCGGACGGCCGCCGATTCGAAGGCCTCGGCCGCCAAAGAGATGAGTTCGGGAACTGCCGAGAGGTACCAGTAAGTGTCACGAACCTCTAC
>JAESQQ010000825.1 GCA_016765095.1 Planctomycetota bacterium
CCAAGGCGTGTTGTGAGCCGTCCAATCGGGTGCCTTGCGGAGGAGCCCTCTTGCGATCTGTAGGGTGCGGGGTTTACCCCCGCCCGCCTGTCCGCCTGGGCTTGGGTCGTTCTTCGCCTGGCGCATCGGTAAACCCCGCCCCTACAAGAAGACCCCGAGCAAACATGCGCATTCCGAAGGGAAAGTAGTCTTAGGGTTGTCGAAGGAGACACTCATGCAGCAAGTCGCCTCCGCTCTATCCGTGCTGGCGCTTGGGGTCGCGTTCACAAGCCAGGCCAGCGCCCAGACCGACTTGATAGCCCACGGTCTGGCCAGCGACGAGAATTACAACCAATACATAGCGCTCAAGCGGGTTCGTCGCGAGTGGAGTTCGTGGGACGCCGACCTCAAAGCAGACAGGGTGGGGAGGATCGCGGACCTGGCGGGGAGGCCCGGGGCCAACGCTTGGGCAGCCTTGACCCTCGGCGATCTGGCGCTAGAGGGTGATCCTCAGGCAGGTGCCTTCTTGCTGAACCTGCTGCGGGCTGAGGAGGATCCCGTCCGACTGGATCTCTTCGCGAGAGCGGTCGCCAGAGCTGGCCTGGAGGTGCGCAAGACCGCGGTCGGGCTCCTCGTCAAGCGGCTCCCCGATCAACTCGTCACTCAGTTGGACGTCTCAATTCTCGTCCAACTCGCTCGGCTGGAGTGGAAGCCTAAGCAGATCTTGACTCGGTTTCGGCGAGCACTGCGGGAGGCGCCCCCGACCTCGCGGATCGCGCTCTACATCGGCGTCAGCAAGGTTTGGTGCCACGCCGAGCCGCTGCTTCGACGAGGCGGCGCGGAGGTCGCGAGTGAGCTGAGCCGGATCGCTCTCAGGCCGGGAACCCAACATCGCCCTCTCGCGCTCCACTCGATCGCGGCCATAGGCTCTGCAGCAACCCCCGTCCGCAAGCAGCTCCTGGGCCTCCTCCCTGAGTTCGGCGAGGCAGTCATCGAGGCGATCGTTGGAATGGGCCCAGCGGCCGAGGACACACACGCCGAGATCCTGGCCTATTGGAGCAAGAGACCCAGGAACCTGACCTGGCGGGCTGTCTATCGGCTCGCTCCCGACGACCCACGGGTCTTGGCCGGGGAAGACGCTGTGCTCGCAGGAGGGCCGAAGAGCGCCCACTGGAGGACGGCGATTCAAGGCCTCGCTCTCCGCAGGGATCCTCACGAGGCGTTCTTCACGATCTGTCGGGATTTGCTCGGCCGAGAGAACGTGATCGAGGAGACGGCTCATGTCCTGCGAGTCTACGCCTCGCGAATGGACCGGAGCCAAGCCATGCAGAGCCTCTACCTCCAGGCCTTCTACCGCTTCGACACGCTGCTGGTCCGCAGGACCGCGACCTCTGGCTTGGGGCGTTCGCCCGCCGCCATGGAGGGAGAGGCTCGAAGGCTCCTCCACTTGGGCCTTCGCCAGGGCTCGGCTCCCGGAATGCCGAGGGCCGCTGGCCTGGCCTTGGTCGTGTTCGACGGAGCGGTCGCCTACCCCGAGCTGCGCAAGGCGCTCGACTTGCCGCAATCGGTCCTCGGCGCGATCGAGGCCCTCGGCCAGCTCGGGAAGGGAGCAGAGGGCGCGCTCCCGGGTCTGAAGGACATCGTCGCCGGGGCCGAGATCGAAGGCGTCGACCTCTTGACGGCCCGTCGGCTCGCCCGCCAGGCCTGTCGGCGGATTCGCGCCGACGATCCCCGCCTCCCCTAGCCGAGGCCCCCCTCAGGTCCTGCATCCAGGCTCAGGGTCCCCGGGCGATCCGCAGAGCTACGGGCTAAGATCCCCCGGTGCCTCACACTCCCTGGACTCCTGGCTTTCGCCTCGCGGACTACGTCCTCGGGCCCACGCTCGGGGCAGGCGGCATGGGCGTGGTCTACGAGGCGCGTCACGTGAGCACGGGAGGCACCTACGCCCTCAAGGCCATCGAACTCTCAGCGGACGCTGAGCTCTTGCTTCGCTTCGAACGAGAGGGGGAGGCCCAGGCCCGCGTGGGAACTCACCCCAACGTGGTCAAGGTCCACGCCAGCGGACGAGCCGAGGGGTGCGCCTACCTGGTCATGGACCTCGCCCCGGGCGGCGACCTTCGGGAGCGGCTGCGAGAGGGCCTCCTCGATCCTCAGGCGGCGGCCCAGTTGGTGAGGGATCTGGCTCTCGGCCTCGCCCACGTCCACTCCTGCGGTGTTCTCCACCGAGATCTCAAGCCCGCCAACGTGGTCTTCGACGAGGAGGGGCGTCCCAAGCTCGTCGACTTCGGCCTGGCAGTCCTCGAGGGCGCCGATTCGCTCACCGAAACGGGCACAGTGCTGGGGACTCCGGCCTACATGGCCCCAGAGCAGGCCAAGGCCGCACGGGACCAGATTGACGAGCGAACCGACGTCTACGGACTGGGGGCGATCCTCTACGCCGCGCTCACTGGCCAGCCGCCCTTCAAAGGAAGCAGCGCCTTGGTAGTGCTGGGCCAGGTATGCACCGACGCGCCTGACCCTCCTTCGGCCCTGGCACCCGTGCCTCCCCGCCTGGAGACGATTTGCCTTCGGGCGTTGAGCAAGGAGGCGGATCGGCGGCAGCAATCGTCCGCAGACCTGGCCAGAGAGCTGGACAACTTCCTGGCTGGGACCTCGTCGTTACGAGCGAGGAGTTGGAGTCTCGGGGTGCTCGTGCTAAGCGTGTTGGCGACGCTCGGGGCAAGCCTCCTGAGTCTCCTTGCCCCAGCGCCCACGACCTTGCTCCCGCCCTCGGTCGCGAAGACTCCTGTCCAGGAAACGCCGGCCGCAGAGTTGGAGAGGATCAAGGGCCTCACGGGTCTCGCCGGGTTGCTGGCCTGCGAGGCGTTCAGCGACCAACACAAGGGCAGCCTGCCCGCCGCCGCCGCCGAAGTTGAAGCTCTCCGCGAACGGTTGATCCGAAAGCCGCTCTTGCGGATTCCAGTAGCAGACCTTCGAGAGGCGCGCTTCACCCCGGACCAAGCTCGTCTCCTGGTCCGCTCGGGAAGAGACTGGAAGCGAACACACCAGGGCAAGAAGCCGAGCCTGGGGCGGCTCCAGGTCTACAGCCTGAGCGGCACTGAGGGCGAGTCGATGGAGTTCAGCCTAGACTTCGACCTCAACGACGTGACCCTCGACCCGAGTGTGGATCGGTTGGCCGTCTGTGGGCGGAGCGGCTGGGTCGAGGCTTACAACCTCCAAGGGGAGCGCTTGAGCAGCGTCCGACGGACCCCCAAGGTTTCGTTCGGAATGATCGCAATCTCGCCCTGCGGGGAGTGGCTGGTGGCGGGCGGCAAGGGGAAACTTATTGTCTTCTCTTGGCCACGCCTTCACGCGCGACCGCCGCGACCGATCGCAGACCGAGTCATGATCGATCGTATCTGCTTCGACGCTCACGGTGCGCTCTACGTCGTCTCCGCGAATAAGCAAGGGGTGAGGAAACTGGAGGTCTTCGACACCCTCGACGCGGCTCCTCGAGTCCTCTTCTCCCCGGCAGAGAGTGCGGGCGCTCTGAGGGTCACGTCGGACGGCGTCATCGCGATCGGCTATGGGAGCGGGAACCTGACTGCCCGCAGGCATGGCGAACCCAAGACCCACCAGCTCTCACCTCCCCGCCGCGAGGCCGTCAGTCATGTCTTGGCGCACAGCGGTGCGGTTCGTGACCTGGCCTTCGGCCCTCGGGGGAGCGTGCTCTACTCGATCTCGAATAGCCCTGACGCGCGGAACGACCTCTTTCGCTGGTCCCTAGACGACTTCGCGCAGCCCGGGGTCCGAGCTCAGTTCGGCCGGGATAGGGATCAGAGCTTTGTTTCGATCGACGTCAGTCGAGACGGACGCTTGGTCCTGCTCGCGCACCGCAGCTCCTCCGCGGGAAGGGTTGAGCTGTGGGCCTTGGAGAGGCTCTGGCCCGATCCATAGCTCTTGAACGGGCTCGGGGCGTCCGTCCTAGTGGGCTGAATACACCGCCCGACGCGCGACGCCCCGGATCATGGGGCTCACGAATCGGGGCGCATTGGGGAGGTGCCCGGGCGTGCAGCTCTCGAGCTCGAGGCCGGCCTGAGCCAAGAGGGGGCGTGGGTCTCGGGTCAAGCAGCACCCGCCGGCGACGAGCTTCCAGATCGGTTCGATTCGCTGTTGCCAGCGAAGGACACTGGCTTCCTCCGAGCCGACGTGCTCAATAAAGAGCAGGCGACCGCCGGGGCGCAGGACGCGAGCTGCCTCGCGGAGCGCCAAGCTGGGGTCGAGGACGGTACAGAGGACGAGCGTGATCACGACCGCGTCGAAGCTCGCGTTGGCGTAGGGGAGCTTGAGCGCGCTCGCGCCTGCTGCCTCGAACCCGCGCCCGCGCGCCCGGTGGGTCAGGCGCGTGAGCATTCCTGGGTCCGGCTCGGTCTGGACGAGGCGAGCCAGGCCCGGGGGGTAGTGGTCGAGGTTGACTCCGGTCCCAGCCCCGAGCTCGAGGACCTCGGGCTCGGGGTGCTCGGTCGTCAAGGTGGCTAGGAGCTCCGTGCGAAGTTCGCTGAGCCCACCGCGCTCGGTCGCGGCCATGCAGCGATCGTAGAACTTGGCGAACAGCGACACTACTTGCCGCGATCCAGGCCACGAGCCCAGCGGGGACGGGCGCTCGCGCTGCCTTTGGAGTTTGTCGGGACGCCGCGTCGTTTGAGCCCGCGCTCGGCGAGGTTGGGGGTGTTGGGGGCGGGGCCGTCTCCCTTGGACTCCGTCGGGACGGCCACCGTAGGCTCCTCGCGCTCGGGGAGCTCCATAGGCTCGCGCAGGATCGGGTCGTAGAGGAGGTCTGGCGGGAGCTCGTAGAGAAAGCGCGAGGGCTGGCGGCGCTGGTTGCGGACGTCCTGCGGGCGACCGCGGCCGGG
>JAESQQ010000826.1 GCA_016765095.1 Planctomycetota bacterium
CGGTCTAGGCAGCCGGTCTAGGCAGCCGGTCTAGGCAGCCGGTCTAGGCAGCCGGTCTAGGCAGCCGGTCTAGGCAGCCGGTCTAGGCGTCAGCCAGCGCAGGCTCTGCCTCGGCAGGCTCTGCCTCGGCAGGCTCTTCCTCGGCAGACTCTTCCTGCTCATGCTCAGCAGGCTGCGAAGACTCCTGGAATGGCGGGTTATCCACCTCGTCGTTCGCGAACAGGATCTCGAACAGGGCTTGCTCGATCTCGTGTGCGATATCGGGGTTTTCCTCGAGGAAGGCGACGGTCCGATCGCGGCCCTGGCCGATCCGAGTCTCACCGTACGAATACCAAGCGCCCGCCTTGCGCACGACGCGGTGATCCACGGCGAGGTCGAGCACGTCGCCGTGCCAGCTGATCCCCTTCGCAAAGAGAATGTCGAACTCAGCCTGGCGAAAGGGAGGCGCGACCTTGTTCTTGACGACCTTGACCCGACAGCGGCTTCCAATGGTGCCCTCGGCCGTCTTGATCTGAGCGATTCTGCGGATATCGAGGCGAAGCGAGCAGTAGAACTTGAGGGCCCGGCCACCGCTGGTCGTCTCGGGCGAGCCGAACATGACGCCGATCTTCTCGCGGAGCTGGTTGATAAAGATCAGCGAAGTCTTGCTGCGGTTGACGATTCCAGTCAGCTTGCGCATGGCTTGAGACATGAGCCGGGCCTGAAGCCCGACGTGGGCGTCGCCCATGTTGCCCTCGAGCTCGGCCCTGGGCACGAGCGCGGCGACAGAGTCGACCACGATCACGTCGACGGCGTTCGAGGCCACGAGGAGCTCAACGATCTCAAGCGCCTGCTCACCCGAGTCGGGCTGGCTGACGAGCAAGGTGTCGAGGTTGACGCCGATCTTGCGAGCGTAGCTCGGGTCGAGGGCGTGCTCAGCGTCAATGAAAGCGACCACGCCGCCCATGCGCTGGGCGTTGGCGCCGATCGTCAGCGCGAGCGTCGTCTTGCCCGACGCCTCCGGCCCGAAGATCTCGGTCATGCGGCCCCGGGGGACGCCACCAATGCCGATCGCCCGGTCGAGCGAGAGCGACCCAGTCGAGATCGCAGGGATATCGAGCTTCGTGTTCTGGCCGAGACGCATGATCGCGCCTTTGCCATGCTCGCGAGTGATCTGCTCAAGGGTCTGCTCAAGCACGCGGTTGCGAGCTTCGCCCTCGGGCTTCTTCCCTACGAGGTCTGAGGCCCTGAGTCCGGGGTTTGTGGATTTGCGCTTCCGAGCCATGGCTTACTCTCTTGATCTTCAGGTAAAAATTTCAGGCAAAGACAGAGTCCCCACCAAAGGCCAGCGGGGATTCGGGTCGTGTTCGCCAAGGGATGGTTGCTCCCGCTGACGTCCGAGGAGATTAGCAGCGGCGTCCGACACCCCCGGTACCTCTTGCTAGCGAAGACTTTACGGCGCCACCTCGTCCCGAACGCGACCCAAACAAGCCTCGCCCCCGCTCCGAACGCCTCCCAGAGCCGCGGGCAGTCGCCCCACGGCTGCCGACTCCGCCCCAAAAACACTCCAGACGGGTCGCTCGACGAAAGTTAGGATTCGGACGCCTCCTCGCCGAAGAGGGGGTGTGCTGGCTCCAAAGGGAGTAGGGCGTGGCCGCGACTCGGAAAGCAATTGATCAAGGGACAGCTAGCTGCCCCCAGCGTTGGGTCCTCCTCAGCGGAGGGGACAGCGACGAATCGCTCGAGTCTGCCTGGCGGGCTGGCGACGAAGCCGCCTTCTCCGAGCTCTTTCGCCGCCACTACTCGGGTGCGGTGGCCTACGCCGAGCGCTACCTCAGCGATCTAGCCGCGGCTGAGGACGTCGTTCAGCAAGCCTTCCTCAACGTGCTCCAGCGCCGAGCAGGCCAAGGCCGCTTCAAGTCGCTGGTCTACACCGTGACCCGCAACCTCGCGCTGAACGAGCTCCGCCGCCGAGGCCGGCGCTATGTCGCGCGCGGCGGCGTCGAAGACCTCGACCCAGCGTCAGGGGGCAGCGTCCCGTTGACGGACTTGATCGCCGGCGAAGAGCAGCGGTGCTTCGCGGCTGCCCTCCGCGAGCTCCCCGAGTCGGAGCGTGAGGCCTTCTGCCTCAAGGAGACTCGTGGACTGACCTATCAAGAGGCCGGAGACGTCATGGGGCTCCACCCCGACGCCGTCCGCCGCCGAGTGAAGAAGGCCTTCGGCTTGATTCGCCAGTTCCTTTCCCGAGAAAAGCAGCTATGAGCCGGTCAAACGACGACACGCACCTCCGCTTCCTGGCGCGCTCCCTTGAGCCAAACCGCTGGGGCGGCGAGGCCCCGCTGGCGACCCTCGACGTCGAGGGCGCCTTGGCGTCCGTCCTGGCGCGAGCCGACGCCATGAGCACTCCTTCTCTTTCTATTTCTATGGGCACTACTCCTTCCATGGGCACTCCTTCCATGGGCACTACTCCTTCCATGGGCACTCCTTCCATGGGCACTACTCCTTCCATGGGCACTACTCCTTCCATGGGCACTCCTTCCGTGGGCACTCCTTCCGTGGGCACTCCTTCCATGGGCACTACTCCTTCCATGGGCACTCCTTCCATTGTCCTGGCGGCCGCCCTCCCGAGGACGGGCCGACGCTGGACGCGAACCCTGGCAGCCGCCCTCCTACTCGTCGGCGGCTTCGCCCCCTGGATGGCCGGCTCAGAAGGCCCGCGCGCCCAGGACCAGGCCTCCAACGGCTTCCTGGCAGGAATCAGCACGGCTGCGGTCGTCTACTCGGAGAACTCGGGCAGCCGCAACGGCTAGCTCCGGCCTTCCTCCTCCGGCCTCCAGCCCTCGAACCAGCGCGTAGACTCTCGCGCTGTGATCGAAGTCCGGAACTTGCGCAAGGTCTACCCTGGCCCCGTCGAAGCGGTGGCTGACGTGTCCTTCACGGCACGTCCAGGCGAGATCTTCGGCCTCCTTGGCCCCAACGGCGCCGGGAAGACGACCACGCTCCGGATCCTGGCGACCATGCTCCGCCCCACGAGCGGAACCGCGCACGTGGACGGGATCGACGTCTGCGAGGACCCTGCGGAGGTTCGTCGTCGGATCGGGTTCCTGTCCTCGACCACCGGCCTCTACGAGCGACACACGCCGCGCGAGATCCTTGAGACCTTCGGGCTCCTCTACGGCCTTGAGAGCGAGGAGCTGGCGACTCGAATCAACGAGTTGCTCGAGACCTTCACGATGGGGCCCTTCGCCGATCGGGCCTGCGGACTGCTCTCGACGGGCCAACGGCAGAAGACCTCGATCGCGCGGGCCTTGATCTGCGACCCCCCGATCTTGATCTTCGACGAGCCAACGAGCGGCCTCGACGTGCTGGTCGCGCGGACCCTGATCGAACAGATCGACGCCCTCCGCGACGCGCGACGCACGATCGTGCTCAGCAGCCACGTGATGCCCGAGGTCGAACGACTCTGCGACCGGGCCGCAATCGTCCACGAGGGACGCATTCTCGAACAGGGGACGCTCGCCGAGATCAACGCGGCGGCCGGAGTCGATCGGATCGAGGACGCGTTCTTCGCGCTGATCGACCGCGCGACCGAGGCCGCGGCCGATAAAGCAGCCTCCGCCGCGGACGGTGACGCGTGAAGCAAGGCTGGGGAGGCTGGAGAGGCGTCCTCTGGGTCGCGACGCGCAAAGAGCTGCGAGAGATCGTACGCGACAAGCGGAGCCTCTACGTGCTCTTGCTGCTCCCGATCGTGCTCTACCCGCTCCTCCTGATCGGGGGCCTCCTGGCGGCCAACTCCCAGATCTCCAAGCTCGCCAAGGCCAAGCATGTGGTTTGGGTCCAGGGCCTCGACCGCCTCGACCCTGAGCTGAAGGAGAGGCTCGCCTTCGTCCAGCCTCTCCGCGGCCAGCCCGAGAAGAAGTTCCGGCTGACCCTGAGCGAGGCCCCCCCCGAGGACGAGTGGGACGACGCCCTCGTCCAGCAGCGCGTGGCCGCGATCTTGCCCGCCGTCCCGCGCCTCGTCCGCGACAAGACGGTCCGCCAGGAGATCCGCTACAACGGCGCGCGGGACGCCTCAACCATGGTCTCGCGAGGGATCGCCCGCACGATCGCAGAGTGGCGCCAGACCTTGGTCGAGGCCCGAATCCGCGAGGAGAAGATCGCCCTCGAGGCGCTTCAGCCGATCGTGACCGCCCGGGTCGATCGTGGCCGACCGGGGGCGCTGGCGGGCCGAACCCTCTCGCTCCTGGTCGTGATCTTGGCGCTCAGCTCGGCCTTCTATCCGGCGCTGGACCTCGGCGCGGGCGAGAAGGAGCGCGGGACGCTGGAGACCTGGCTCTTGGCTCCGGTCCCGCGAGTCGTGATCGCCCTCGGCAAGGTCGGCGCGACCTTCATTCTGGCGATCACGAGCGCGGCCCTAAACCTCCTGAGCCTCGGGCTGACCTTCGCGTCGGCCGCTCGCTTCACGCCGGGTGGGCTCGAGGAGCTCCAGCTCAGCATGGGCTTGGGGGTCCCGATCGTGATGCTGGTCGTGCTGGTCCCGCTCGTGCTCCTGTTCTCGGCGCTCTCCCTAGCGCTCGCGACCTTCGCGGCCTCCTACAAGGAGGGCCAGGCCTACCTGACGCCGGTCATGGCGCTGGGGACCCTCCCCGCCATGGCGGCCGCCCTCCCAGGCCTCGACTTGACTCCGACCCTCGCGCTGGTCCCCGTCTTGGGCGCGGTGCTGCTCATGAAGGGCCTCCTGGCTGGGACGGCCGGCGCCCTAGACGCTGGCTTGGTGTTCGGCTCGAGCCTGGCCTATGCCGCGCTTGGTGTCCGCTGGGTCGCGGCCCTCTACGAGCGCGAAGAAGTCCTCTGGCGGCCCGCCGCCGCTCAGGCCCCAGACCTGTTCGGGCTCCGGCGCGACACGACCCAGCCCGTGAGCTCGGTTCCGACCCTCCCTCAGGCGGTCCTGATGGGGATCGTCGCGCTCCTCCTGCTGTGGTTCGTCGGCATCAGCGCCCAGAGCTGGAACCTGCCCGTAGGCCTCGCGCTGACTCTGATTGGATTGGTCGCCCTGCCTGCGGTCGCCTACGCCTGGTGGCTGCGCACCGACCTCCGCGAGACCTTCGCGCTCCGCCGCCCACCGGCCCTAGCCCTCGCGGCCGCGCTCGCGCTCGGAATCGGCTGCCTGGTCTTCAACATGGCGCTGCGCGAGTGGCTCGCCCTCGACGGCCCGGCGCCCGAAAACATGAAGGCCCTCGAGACCCAGATCGCGTCGTGGCCGGCGGTCCTGACGGTGCTCTTGATCGCGGTCCTGCCCGCGCTCTGCGAAGAAACCCTCTGCCGCGGATTCCTGCTGAGCGGGCTCCGAAAGGAGGGCGGCGCCGTGGCGGCCGTGATCGTCTCGGCGATTTTCTTCGCAGCCCTCCACCTCGACCCGAACCGGCTCCTGCAGACTTTCCTCGTCGGGTTGATCCTCGCGATTCTCGTCCTCCGCAGCGGAAGCATTTGGCCGGCCTGCCTGCTCCACTTCGTGAACAACGCCGGAGCCCTGGCGCTGGGAACCTGGGGAATGGAGGCCGGCCTCCTGGCCGAAAACGAGCTCACCAAGGCCGTCAACCTGACCCCGATCGCCTACGGAATCGGAGCCACCGCCCTCCTGGCGGGAATCGCGGGCCTGATTTTGACCCGCCC
>JAESQQ010000827.1 GCA_016765095.1 Planctomycetota bacterium
AACCACTTCCCGACCGACGCCTCAGCACCCGCCCCGCGCCCGCCGAGGGGCACGACTCCTGCTTTGGCGACTTCGAGGGCGGCTCGACCCATGGCAGCGCTGGGAACATGGGAGGTCTTGCGGAGGCCGAAGTCGTAAATCACCGCCCCCGCCACGAGCGCGATCTCGTCCCAGCTCGTGGCGCCCTTGCGGCGAGCGAAGAGCTGGCTGGCCACGCCGCATGCTGCCTCGAGTCCGTAGAGCGAGCCGCCCGCGAGGCAGATCGCGTCCAGGCGCCCGCCCCGGTCCTTGACGACCTCGGGCCCAGACGTGACTGGCGCCCCCCCACGGAGGTCGGCGACGACCAGCGCGCGGGTCGGGAACTCGATCACCGTGCAACCCGTCGGGCCGCGGCTGTCCGTCGCGCAGCCGACACGGACGCCGCTCAAGCCATGCCGCAGGACGTGCTTGCCAGGAGAGGTGTCGATCGTGGGCGCCTTGTCCTGAGCGGCGGCGAGGCTCCCAAGGCTGAGGGAGCCACCCAGAGCGAGGGCTCCGCCGAGGAGAACACGACGGCCCGGATCGGGCGCGGCGAGCGACACGGCTACTCCTCCCCGAGGCGATCCCAGCGCTCAGGGACCCAGCGGTACTTACCCTCGGGGGTAGGCTCCCAGTAGGCGCTCTGCCAAATCCGCCCTGGCCGAGGAAGGGCCCACTGGCCACCCACCCAAAAGTAGTGGCCGACGCCGGTGTCGTAGGCCCAGTGACCCGACATCCAGAACACGTCGCCCGCGGGTTTACGCCCCTCCGACTCCTCCTTGGGGGGAGGTGGGGCCTTGTCGACCAGGATGGGCGGTGCGCTGCAACCGACCGCAATCGCTAGGCCCAGCGCAAACAGACACCGTGCAAATAGGTTCCTCACCGCTTGTCCCTCCATCACACCTCCTCCAAGAGCAGCCGACGCCTAGGAAGCGAGGCTGGAGTCTACCCCCCATCCTCTGAGCCTCAGACCCTCTGGAGACGACTCGGCGACGGTGCCTCCCAGGACCGTCTGACGGTCACGAACCTCACCGCGATCTAGTCTTTGGACGACGCTTTAGCCGGCGCTTTGACCTCGCCGCTGAACTCGAGGGTCACCGACTGTCCGTCCTTGAGAGTCACCGTCTCCGAGACCCGATAGGTCCCGTCCCCGAAGCGAGGCTGAACGGCTCCCCAGCTGAAGAAGGCGCTGCTGGCCAACGCTGAAGGACCTATGTAGGAGCCACCCTTCAAGCGCCTGAAGGGCTGACCCTCGTAAGTGATCACCAGGGGACCCAGCCCCTTGAGCGGGCTCTCGTCGTTGGACTTCGAACTCGAATGGACCTTCCCGTCAATGGTGAGCAGGTAGTCGCAGGCAAGGAAGTAGGCCCCCTGCTGAGCCAAGGCGGCCTCGACCGTAGATTTGGGGAGGCTCTCCTGGGCGAGGGTCTCGGAGGTGCACTCGATCAGCGCGATCCGGAGGAGCTTGATCTCCACGGTGTGAGGGACCGCCCCGGTCGTGGTCGCGGTTTGAGTCGTGCCGGGGGTGAGCGCGAAGGAGGCCCGAGTCACCGCTGGAGGCGGGCTCTCCGCGGGGAGAACAGCGACCGCAGGCTGGGAGGCCGGAACCACCATCACCGTGGGGGGAGGAGGCTTGGGACAGCCAACGAGCAGGAGCGAAAGCACGAGCAGGACGCGCTTGATCATTCTTCTCGCACCAGGAGGAAGCGGTAGATCCTCCCCGGGTTGTCGTTCGAGCCGCGGACCACGACCGGCCCGCTCAGGAAAGTGGCGGGAGCCGGGATCGGGAGCGCGATCGCTCGCCCTGCGGTCAGGGTCTGGCCGCCGATCAGAACCGTCGAGTCGACGGCCGCGATCCCGACTCCGTCGACGGTGATCGTGGTCCCGCCGAGGTTCGACCCGTCGACCACAAACTGCGGCGGCGGCGCGTTGCGAGGAATCGCGACCAGGAGCGAATCCGGGCTGGTCCCCGAGAGGATCCGAGCCACGGAGCCGCGGAGGTCGAGCACGAGGGGCTGAAGGGAGGCGATCGCGAGGCTCCCGGCCTGGAGGGTGACCGTCGAGTTGCCTGCAGGCGTTAGCCCGGGGACTTCGACCTGGATCAAGTCGGAGGTCTCGGAGCGGACCACTCCAGCCTGGCCAGCGAAGTTGACGGTCGTTCCGCCCGTGTAGTTGCGGCCCGGGATCTCCACGAGGTCTCCAGCGGCCGCGGTCAGGGGCGCGAGCCCGAACGCGAGGGTATCGGTCGGGTCTGCCTCCGCCGCCCCGCGCTGAGTCGTGAACGAGAACACGATCACGTCGTCGTCGAGGAAGTTGCCCGCGAGGTCTTGGATCGTGGTGTCGATCAGGATCGTGTAGCTTACGCTCGGGTCGAGGCGCTGGATCGGGCGAAACCGGACCGCGAACGGGCTGTCGAATCCGTAGGAGCCTTTGACCTCGCCCTTGGTCCCGATCACCTTGAAGGGCTTGGTCAGAGTGGAGTCGATCGCCTCGCTGAAGGTCACCACGACCTGAGTCCCCCGCGAGACGTTCCTCGCGTCGTCGGCGGGGTTGGTGCTCTTGACCGCGGGACGAAGTCCGTCGGCGAGCCGAGCCGCCACGACCACGTCGCCGAGCGTCGGCGTGAGCGAAGTCACGAGCACGACCTCGGGGGTAAATCCGACGCCGGGCTCCGCTGGGAACGCTCGCACCAAGTAGGCGCCAAAGCTGGTCGGAACCTCGCTGATCGAGAACGTCCCGTCGGCGCCCGTCGGCGCTGAGACTCGGTTCCAGCACTCGGCGCGGAATCCTTCGATCGGCGTCACGCCAGCCACGATTCGCCCCGTGATCGTGACCGTCGTCGCTGTGCCCTCGGGGACGACGCAGTAGAGGGTCCCCTCCTCGACGGGGATCAGGAACTCGCTCCCGCTGTTGACGGGGGAGACCGAGCTCTGAATCTTGGCCCAGAGCCCGGTGTTCGTGTCGACGCGCAGGATCTCGAAGGGACCTGCGCTGGCTGGGAAGAGCCTCGGGACCCGCAGGGTCGCTGCAGGGCTAAAGCGCACGCCGTGGGGCTCGACGGCGTAGGCCACCTTCGGCTCGGCCTGTCGGTTCGTGCCACCCAACACAGGCACAGGGAGCCGCGAGGCGCTGACGCCCAGGACCTCGACGTCGCCGCGCGGGTTGTTGGTCACACTCGTGCCCGCGTCAAAGAGGAGCGAGACGCCAGGCAGGCCGTCCCCCGAGATCGTCGTCACGCTCGCGATCGAAGGCGGGATCGAGCCTGAGATCCCCGTCCCGAGGCTCGGGATCGAGATCGGCCGGCTCAGGAAGGTCCCTGGTTGCCCGGAGGTGTAGGGGACCAGGAGCGTCGGGGTCGTGATGCTGTCGCCGACCCGCAGGAGCTGGTTCCCGCTCGTGTTGGGGAGAATGATCCGCCCGTCAATGTTGGTCTTGCCTGCGGCGGTCTGACCGACGACTTGGACCGGCACGTCCCGTGCCAGGGCGTCGGTGTAGTCCAAGACGACCCCGCTCAGGGCGGGACCTCCGAGAGCCTGAGCTGGATTGGCCGGGGAGGAACTCCCCCCGCTGCAGCCGGCGCAGGCCAGCCCGGCGGCCAACACCAAGACGGTGGGGGCTATGAGTCGCATGCCGGATGGTACCAGCCTCGTAGGCATCGGACGAGCGCTTGGGAGGCGCCCCCGGGGCGCCTAGCGGCCTAAGCCCTGAGCGGGGAGCCGTAATCTTTTCATCTGGGCTCCACAGAGGCCTCGCCCGACGCACACCCAACCCAGTGCGGCTCGCGGGGTTTCCTGGTCTCGCTGCGGCCGCTATAGTCCCTGCGTGAGCCATCTGCTGAAAGTTCTCCTCTTCGCGGGAGTACGTGAAGCCCTCGGCTGCGACACGGTTTCGATTCGCCTGGATTCGGGTGCGTGCGTGGCAGACCTCCTCACCCTTCTGGCTGGGGAGCACCCTGAGATTGCCGCTCGACGTCGGAGCCTAGGAGTCGCTGTGAATCAGGCTCTCGCTCCAAGCGATCAAGTCCTCAAGGTGGGGGACGAAGTCGCTCTTATCCCTCCGCTTGGAGGCGGCTAGTGGTCGACCAAGACTGGATCGAGCTGACTCGAGACGCGATAGACGTCGGAGCAGCCTACGCCCGCCTCGTCGACCCGGCCTGCGGTGGGGTGTGCCTGTTCGTCGGCACGACTCGAGACTCCCACGAAGGCCGCCCGGTCGAGGAGCTCAGCTACGAGGCCTACGAGACCATGGCCAAGACCGAACTCGAGGGTCTCGCGAGCCAGCTTCGTGAGCGCTTTCCAGCGATCGTCAAGCTCAGCTTGATCCACCGGCTCGGGGTCGTGCCCCTGGCCGAGGCGAGCGTCTTGATCGCGGCCGCGACTCCCCACCGCCCCGAAGCCTTCGAGGCATGCCGAGCCGGGATCGACGAGCTCAAAGCGCGCGTGCCGATTTGGAAGAAGGAGAGCTACCGGGACGGTTCGAGTCCGGCGTGGGTCTCCAACAAGGAATCGCTAGTTCCGACCGAAGGGCCTCAGGAGCCTGGATTGCGAGCCACGGACTGATGACTGCCAGCGACGAAGCCCAAGACGACGGGTCTAGCGAGGACTCGGCGACCCAAAAGAAGGCCGCCAAGAAGAAGGCCTCCAAGAAGAAGGCCACCAAGAAGAAGGCCACCAAGAAGAAGGCCACCAAGAAGAAGGCCACCAAGAAGAAGGCCACCAAGAAGAAGGCCGCCAAGGAAAAGGAAGTCGTTGAGAGTGAGGATCCGCCTCGCGAAGACGAAGCGCCGCTCGGGGAACCCAAGCCGGCCTTCGGGATCTCCGACGACGAAGACGTCTCGAGCGAAGAGGACGCAACCCTCACTGACGACGACCTCGAGCTCGACCTCGAGGAGCTCGACGTCGAAGCCGTCGAGGACGGCGATCTCCCTGCCGACGCGCCGGGTGGACTCCTCGACCCCCTGATCGCCTCGTCCGACGACGTCGAAGAGCCCGACGAAGACGCCGAGGCGCCGGCGCCCACCGCTGACCTCGTCGAGGATCCCTCCGAAGAGCGGGCTCCGCTCTCGTCCGTCGCTGCGAACGCTGCCGCAGCCCAGGCCAAGCCGGCCACCGGCGAGCCTCAGGCGGAGGCTGAGCAGCCCCGCCGCTCTCGGCGTCGTCCCAACACGCTCCTCCCGCCTGAGGTGGCAGCTCGGCGGCTGATGGACAAGCCCAACGTGGTCAACGCGCTCAACTGGATGCGCGTCGCCGAGGGAACGCCGCCCGAGATCCTGCGCAAGATGTACAACAAGCTCGAGGCCCACGTTTGGTTCAAAGAGAAGGACCCCAACGTGAAGATTGACCTCGAGCGCGCGGTCCGCAGGGCCGAGAAGCTCCTCGATATTCAGTACTAGTGCTGCCCGCCAGAAGTTCCGCTACGGGTGAATGTAGGGGCGGGGTTTACAGCTCCTGACGTTGATAAGCCTAATCCCAGAGGCCGTCCGTCTTCCCCGGACAGGCGGGCGGGGGTAAACCCCGCACCCTACAGATCGCAAGAGGGCCCCTCCGCAA
>JAESQQ010000088.1 GCA_016765095.1 Planctomycetota bacterium
AGCGCCCCAGGCCAGGCGAACGCCGGCCCACACAGCGAACCCGCCCGGGCGGCAAGGAGCGCCCTCCTCGCAGGGCACCCAGCAAGGAGGCCCCCCCCGATCGCCGCCGGCCGGCGGACAAGGCAGCGCCCCGAGAGCGCGGCCCTCGTCCCTCGCCCAAGACCCCCCGCCCCAAGATCACGCCCGAGATACCCACGGCCCTCGACTACGAGACCGCCGACCAAATCCAAGACGACTGAGCGAGGTGACCTCATGAGCCACCGTCTCGAACGCGACCCCGACGAACTCCGCGAGGAGGACGTCGTGACGCTCGCGGCTAACCACCCTTTCCTCACGATCGAAAACAGCCACGCGATCCTTCGCTACACCAACGAATGGGACGACCACGAGGAGGTCGACCTCGGCGAGGTGAGCGGAGTGTTGAAGGCCGACTTCCCCGACGAGACGACGATCGGCGTCCTGTGCGAGCTCGCCTACGTGACGGGTGGGCGGATCATGAGCGAGGACGGCATGCTCGACCTCAAGGCGAACCTCCCACGTGTAACCGTCGAACCCCGCAACGGGCTCGGGCTTGAGGAGTGGCGGGCCCACGTCGCCGCGGAGCGCGACCTCACGCCGACTGAGCACGGCGACGGTGTGGTCTACGCCCGAGAGGTCCTCGGCGACCGCGAAGAGATCGAATTCGAGTATCGCGGCGGTCGGGTGCTCGCGGTCTATCCAGACCCTCAGACCCTCGTCCGCCTGGCTCGAATGGCGCGCACCCTCAACGCACAGCTCGTTGACGAAATGCGCGGCCCGCTCGACCTCGACACCCTGATCGGCGCTGTCGGAGCGCCGGGCCGCAAGTATTCCCCGCGCGAGACCTACGCGGTGGGCGAGGAGATCACTCACCCCCAGTTTGGAGCCGGGGTGGTCATGCGCGCCCGCTCGCGCCAAGTGGACGTAGAGTTCGACGGAGAAACTCGCAGGCTCGCCCACGGGCTGTAGAGAGTGCCGCTCGCTCAAGGGACCGACCCGACCCGCTCGCGCTACGAGCTTTCTGAGCCGACTTGGTCCAGGACCGCGCCCAGAGCGGCCCGGCTCTTGGTCCCCGCGATCTGACGGCGCCACTCGTTGCCGAGGCCGAACCGCCCGAAGTAGTAGAAGGCATAGCGACGGACTTGAGCGAAGCCCTTCTTCTCCCCGAAGATCTCGACGACGCCGTCCATGTGCTCCTCGTAGAGGGCCCTGACGTCCTCGAGGGAGGGGTCTTCGAGAACCTCGCCCCGGTTGAGGTAGCGATCGATCCGCTCGAAGAGCCAGGGGTTTCCCATGGCGCCTCGGCCGATCATGACCGCGTCGCAGCGCGTCTCGCGAAACATGCGAAGCGCGCTCTCGAGATCGACCACGTCGCCGTTCCCGACCACGGGCACGCGCCCTGCCACACGCTCGACCACCGCTGCGATCGCGCTGAGGTCATTCTGCTCGCGATACCAGCCCATTTTCGTGCGCCCGTGGACGCAGATCAGACCCGCGCCCGCCTCGACCGCGGCCTCGACCACGTCCGGCGCGGACCGCTCGCCGAGCTCGTAGCTAGTCCTGACCTTGACCGTGACCGGGACCGGGCTCGCCGCGACCGTCGCGCCCACGAGGCGCCCGACGCGCTCGGGGTCGCGCAACAGCGCCGCCCCCCAGCCCTTGTTGCACTCCTTCTTGAGCGGGCACCCCATGTTGAGGTCAACGAAGTCGAACCCGCGCGGCCAGATCAAATCGAGGGCTGGGAGCATGTCCTCGGGCTCGCGGACCGCGATCTGGATCCCGAGCGGTCGTTCGTTCTCAGCGAAGTCGAGATCCCGAAGCACCTGGGGATCGCCCCGGAGGAGCTTCTCGGGCTTGATCATTTCGGTGACGGCCAGCCCCGAGCCAAAGCGGCGGCAAATCCGCCGAAGCGGGGCTTCGTTGTAGCCAACCATGGGAGCCATTAACGCCCGCGTCCCGACCTCGACGCGCCCCGAGATCACGAAGCCACCCTGGAGGAGTTCTGTTCGATCTTGGTTGGTCAAGGGGTCTCACTAGTGAGGCGGAGCACGATTCTGACCGAGGTCGCCCTCCTGACGAAGGGGAGTCGTGAGACCACACTCGCGGGCGACCTCTCAGAATCGTGGCCTCCGGCTCAGCGAAAGGGGAACTGAGCCAGGCGCTTCTTCGCCCCTTCGACCTCAGTCAGGACCCGCTCCTTCTCGGCCTCCACTGCCTTCGAGGGCTCGAGGCCGGCCTCCATTTTCTCGAGCCGTCGACTCCCCTCGAGCCGAAGCGCGAGCGGGCTGCCCTTCGCATAGGCGTGGTAGGCGTTGGTCAGACCTGCCGCCAACTGCCGACCCCGGGCGATTGAGTCGAGCCAGACCGAGCGTGGATCCTTCCTCGCGATCCCCAGCGCCATTTGTCGAATCATCTCGATCGTGGCCAGCTCGCGCTCGCTGGCAAGCTTGGCGATCTTCGCGTCAACGAGCTGATCGAGGCGCGCGAAGATCAACTTGGTCACACTCCCTGTGCCGACGCGCTTGAGGCGCTTGCCCTTGGCGACTCCGCCAGCGGCCTCAGCCGCCGAGACAGCGGCGAGGTCCGTCTCGAGCCGCGTCAAGAGGCCGAGCGTCGCGACTGCGTCTCGTCGGGATCGGCGGATCCAAGCCGAGGAGGCCGTCTTGTTCCAGCCCTTGTTATCGAGGCAGATCGCGAACATGCGATCGACGACCTCCTTGTAGAGGGAGGCGTCGCCGACGCCGGCCTGGGTCATGGCGGTCAGCAACACGACTCGATCGCGATGTTCGAGGTCCTGGAGAAGCCCGATCACGTGAGGGAGATAGCGGCTTGAAGTCACGTCCCCGCTGGGCAGCGTCGTGCCAACGAGGAGCCCCGAGCGAGCGGCCCCCCCGAGGGTGATCATGACCTCCTGCATGAGGAGGGTCTCTCCGGGGAACGCGAACCCTCGCCCAAAGTCCTCCGAGCGCCAATCGGCTTTCCACTTCGGGTCCTTGGCGTATCGCGGCCGGGCAAGGCGAATCAGGGCTCGGATAACCCGCCGAGCCTCCTCCTTTGAGTCTGGCGTCTGCCAATCGGGGCTGCCCTGGATCACGCGCATGGCGACCAAAGCCTTGCGGGAGGGGTCGACTGGGAGGTATTCCTCCCGCAGGAGGTAGGCCTTGGGGCCAACCCGCGTGCCTGCAGGGACCCCTTTGAGCGCGTCGAAGGGGCTCCTTCGCCCAGCCAGGGCCCCCTCGAGGCACTCCAGCACGACCTCGCGCGCGAGGCGACCGACCGCGCGAGCACGCTTGTTCGTCGCCAGCTGCAAAGCGGTGTCTCCAATCCCGTCGGAAGTGGTGGACCACGAGCAGAACTCGCGCATGACCTTGATCACGGCCTCTTGGTAGAGCGGGCCGAGCTTCTTGTACTTGGAGGTGAGGCTCGCGTTCCCCGGCACCTCGCCGTTGAGCACGATCCCTCCGTAGCGGTCGTCACGCGCTGCGCCGAGCATGAGCGCGTGGAGCGTCGGGCGCAGATAAGTCCCCAGCACGACCTCTGGGTCGTCGACAGGCAGGAGTGGCACGGCAGCACGAGGCGCGGCGGTCCCGCGAGGCCCGGTGCCGAAAGGGTTCCCTGACGGCCGAGGCTTGGGGGGTGCGACCCTGGCCGCCATGGCCGCCCTGAAGACCGGAATCCCGGTCACAGCAGGAACCACCTCGCCCCGCGCGAGTCCCTTTTTGACGGCCGCGCTCCGCGCGGCGCGGTTAAGGGGCACGCCCCGGAGGACCACGTAGGTCAGCCAACCCTCAGCGAACGGGGTCGAGGTCTTGGCTTTCTTGAAGGAGTCCCACTTCGCCCCGTTGATTCCCAGCCGAAAGCGCATCAGCGACCGGGTCAAGACGCCCCCATATCCCGTGAAGGCGTAAACCCAGTCGTCAGTTCTGCCGAGCAGCTTTACGATATCGGAGGTCTTTCCTCCATAAGTCCCGGTCAGGATCCTGGGGTCCGCAACCCCAGCCTCGCGGAGGCGAACGTCGTCGTCGCCGAGGAGCAGTCGGAGGTCCAAGAGGCTGTCGAAGTCTTCCTCGTACTCCAGGATCGCCTTGCTTGGAATCAGCACAGGGACCGGGTGATAGGCGAAACGAGGCTTCTTGGTGTTTCGATCCGCCCCCGCCTTGAGCTTGGCCGAGTCCTTCTCGAGCAGGAACTGGAAGTGATACGTCAGGTTCAGCTTGACGCGAGTGACTTGGACCGAGCGCCCTTGAATGCCGAAATACGTCACGCTCTTGAATGACCCGTCAGGCTGCTCAACCGAGCGGATGACCTCAATCCCAGCTGTGCTCCAGCCGGGAATCTTGGCCACTCCCCGCTGTCGGCTGAAAACCTCCAGATCCGGCACGCCTGGCGTCTTGGGGAGGCTCCCCTTTTTCACGTAGATAACGTCTGCTTCGGCCGGAGGAGCGGCCGCGAAGCCGATCGCAACAGTCAGAAGCGCCACGAGGGCTGCGGGGGGAGTGAGTCGCATGGGCACCTTCCAGACGAGTTTCAAGCTGCGCCATCCTGCCAAAGAGCGAACGCATTTTGACGCATGACCGACCAATCTAGGCACCTTTAGCACATCGGCTGCCCGCCTAACCCCTTTGACCTCGTTCGATTCGTCTCTGGACCGGTGCTTGCTGAAACTTTCGTGCAACGCATCGGGCAGGGGCGCTCTCACAGAGAGAGCGAAGCAAGGCTCGGGAAGGAACAAACCTCCGTGAACGTTTTCGCTTACGGAGCGTCTTATTCCACAGCCCGGGTAGGAAGAAGGAGAGGCAAGTGAGCAGCCCAACAAAACAAGAGGTAGGCAAGCCGGCGATCAAACTTGAGCCGGCAAGTCAGAAGCCCAAGAGAGTCAGCTTCGAAATCGGAGTCGTTTACCGGAAGGGAACACGGCACTTCCTAGCGGTCACCAACAAGATCCTGATCTCGTTCAAGAACAGCGAAGTCTTCGAGGTCCGACCCAACCATCGCTACGAGAGTGTCCGCTCGATCTCGGTCGAGGAGCTCTGCAAGCGTTGGGGAATCGCACTGAGGGGTCTCGACAAGATCACGTCCTCGTATCTATCTCCCCCGATCGCGACCCTAAAGACCCGCCCCCGCGGCTCTCGACGTCGCCGCGCGGCGGACGAAGACGCCTGGCGCCAGCTCCGAACGATCCGAGTCCACTACTCGGCCTAGGGAGTGTTTATTAGGGGGGAGAGTCCCCATTTATTAGGGGGGAGAGTCCCCCGTCCCTCCGCTCGTTCCTCGCTGCGGAACTCCCCCTCTGGGTTGCTTCGCACCCGAAGAACCCAGAATGGGGGAGGTGGGCAGCGATAGCCCCGCACC
>JAESQQ010000828.1 GCA_016765095.1 Planctomycetota bacterium
CCTACAGATCGCAAGAGGGCCCCTCCGCAAGGCACCCTATTGGACGGCTCACAACACGCCTTGGTAGGGGCGGGGTTTACCCGGGTTTACCCGGGTTTACCCCCGCCCAGCCCCCAGACGGGCTGATCCTCGCGGACGGCTTTAGTCAGCGCGGCGAACGCTTCTTGAGCCGCGTCCTCGACGCCGGCGGAGTCGCGCGTCGCCGAGAGGGCGACCCGGTAGCAGGGGGCCCAGTGGCGAGCCAGGAGTCCTCGAAGTCGGATCATTGTCTAGGAGTTGCCGCAGGGGCCAGAGTCACATCAGTGGGGGTCTCGAACCTCCTTAAGTCATTTGTTTTTGGTGGATTCTGCGCAGGCCGCCTCGATCGCTTCCGCGTCGGCTCGTGCTGCCTCAAGCTCGCCGGGCGCGACCGGCTGGCTGGACCAGCGAGCCCGCTCGAAGCGCTCTGCGAGCTGCGCTGCGCGGGCTCGCTCCGGCTCGGGGACCCGCGCCAAGAGCAGGGCCGGGGTCTCCTGGGGCGTGGGATCGAGGCCCAGTCGGGCCAAGTGGAGCAGGTAGCGCTCGATCAGGGCCAGGCGGGTGCTGGTCGGCCAGTCGCCCTTGACCTGCTCCCGACGAGCGCGAAGGGTGGACGCCTGCCAGCTCATGTCCACGGGGAGATCGAGGCCTTCGCGGGACTGCTTGTTCGAGCCCGCCAAGAGTCGCCCCATGAGGACCAGGCCGACGACGACCAATACGACTAGGGTTCCGATCTCGAACCAGGGAGGAGCCGGGAGTGGACCTGGGCGGAGCACGACCTGACCTCCCGCGCTGCGGAGGAGGCCGACCTGGCGGAAGTCGGCGTGAGTCGGCGGAAGGAGGGACCAGGCCGCAGCGAAGACGCCGGTTCCCAGCGCGAGGCACCCCGCGATCGCCGTCAGGGGCCACCCGAGCCGCGGCTCGTGGGCGGCGGTCAGGCTCAGTCGGGACCGAGCGGAGGCTTCGAGGGCGGGCAGCGCGACCCAGGCTAGAGCAGGTGCTGCGAGGAGCGGTGCCGCGAGCGGGGGATCGAGGACCGTCAATCCCAGGCTGAGCGTGGTGGCGGTGGCCAGGGCCATGGTTCGAACGAAGGGCACGTAGGCAAAGGCCAAGAGGTAGATCAGCACGAGCGAGAGGGCCCAGAGCAGCGCCCAGCTGATCGTGTAGGGGAACAAGAACGCGGTCACGAGCAGCAGCGGCGCGACGAACATGCTGTAACGCTTCGCCCGCAGGGCGGGCTCCTCGTCCATCAGCGCGGGGTGCTGTTCGCCTCGAACACAGAGCAGGCTCGCGAGCAGGAGGCCAAACACCCACAGCGCGGGGTGCTGCCAGTCGCCGAGGTCGCTATCGATCATGCTGAGCAGGATCGGGGGGGGCACGCAGGCTGCGATCAGGATCAAGATTCGCAAAGGTCGCTCGGGGACAGATCGCCTCATGCTTCGGCTCCGGGCGACGCCTCGGCTCCGACCAGGCTGGCGGGGGTCAGCCGGATTTCCGTCCGCCCCGTCCAAGGGGTCAAGAGCTCCTCGCCAAGCGGCTGGGCGGCTTTGACGGCATAGGGCGTCAGGCCCCGCGCGTAGCAAGCCTCGGCGATCTCTGGGAGCGTGGCGTGTCCCGGCTCTGGGAGCTGGTGGAGGGCGGGGAAAGTCGCGGGGTCGAGGAGCACGACGTGCGCCGGGCAGCCGCGGGAGGCGACGAGCTCAAGGGCCGCGATGACTTCGCGTCCGTGCTGTTCGAGGTCGGAGACGACCACGTAGAGCAGCTCTCCCCGGACGAGGCGCGGCGTGAGGGCCTCGAGCAAGTCCGGCAAGCCCCGCTCGCCGTCAGCGCGGACGTGGGCGAGGGCCTCCAGGATTCGACAGAGCTGGGCGTTGCCGCGCCCAGCCGGAAGCCAGAGCGTCTCGCGACCCTCGGCCACGAGGGCGACCCGGTCTCCACGATCGAGGCAAGCCGCGGCGGTGGCGGCCACAACTCGGAGCGCGACTTCGAGGTTGGCCTGACGCCCGAGTCCTCGCAGAGTCTTGCGGTCGAGGTCGAGGACGAGGGTCGTGCGACGGGCTCGCTGACGTTCGTGCTCGATCACGGCCAGGCGACCACGCCGCGCGAGGGTTGGCCAGTGGACGCGGCGGAGGGAGTCGCCGGGGCGGTAGTCTCGGACTCCCAGCGGGACGTTTCCTTCGCCCGACTCGCGAGGTGAGCGGTCTCCGACGCTCGGAGCGCGGCCGTGGTGGGCCAACTCGGGGGGCGGGACCCGCTCGAGGGCGGGATAGACCAGGAGCGGCGCGAGCGTCGCGGGGTGGGTCCACTCTGTGGTGTAGAGGCCGATCGGGCAGCTGATCAAGACGCGTGCTGGGCCGATCAGGTAGGGCCCGCGTCGGCCATGGCACACCCCTCTGTAGCCAACTTGAACCGCGCTGCGAGGGGAGAGACCGGGGTAGATCCTCGCTCGACGAGGGTCAAGGTGATCGGGGGGGAAGCGATCGAGGACCTCTGGCGCGAGGAGCGGGAGGAGTCCGCGATTCTGAAGCTCGAAGCTGACCTCGACCGCGTCTTCTTCACAGGCCGTCGCGCTCTGGTCTCGCCGGAGGACAAGACTCCGCCGAGCGAGGCGAGGGTAGGCGTAGAGCACGAGCAGGACGGTCAGGTGGGCCAGCCCGTAGGCGAAGGCGGGACGAACTCCGTGCACGGCGCCCCAGCCGAGGGCCAGCAGGCCGACGAACAGGGTCGCGAGTCGCACTAGTGGCTGGACCCGAGAACACCGGTCCAGGTGAATGTAGGGGCGGGGTTTACCCCCGCCCGCAGGAGGGGGTAAACCCCTCCCCTCCGAAAGCACTGGGGTGTACCGCAACTTGTGATGGGCAGCCCCACTATCACTCCGCGGGCGGGGGATCAGCCCCGGGCGCGAGCGGGACGGCGACGCGCTCGAGCACTGCCGCGACCACCCCCCGCGCGCTCGCCCCAGCCAGGCGGGCCCGGGGCGAGAGGATCAGGCGGTGATCGAGGACGACGTGCGCCAAGGCTTGGATGTCGTCGGGGAGGACGTGATCGCGTTCGAGCAAGAACGCCCGCGCCCGGGCGGCGCGAGCCAGCCAGATCCCGGCTCGGGGGCTGGCGCCGAGCACGACCTCGTCGCCTTCGCGCGTGGCGGCCACGAGCTCGCCTAGGTAGCGCGCCAGGCTGCGGTCGAGCTTGACGGACCGGACGGCGGCCTGGATCGCGATCAAGTCTTCGCCCGTGGCGACCGGCTCGAGCGTCTCGAGCGGGTGGCGCTCGGTTTGGTCCGCCAAGATCTCGACCAGGGCGTCGGTGGTCGGATATCCGAGCTTGATCTGGAGCGCGAACCGATCGAGCTGGGCCTCGGGGAGCGGGAAGGTCCCCTCAAGCTCGATCGGGTTTTGAGTCGCGACGACGAAGAACAGCTTCGAGAGCGGGTAGGTCGTGCCGTCTGCGGTGACCTGGCGCTCCTCCATGCTCTCGAGGAGCGCGCTCTGGGCTCGGGGCGTGGCCCGGTTGATCTCGTCGGCGAGGAGGAGGTCAGTGAACACCGGCCCCTCCTTGAAGGTGAACGTTCCCGCCGAGGGGTCGAACACTGTGACCCCCGTCACGTCGCTCGGGAGCAGGTCTTGGGTGCACTGGAGACGCCGGAACTTGGCGTCGAGGGAGCGGGCGAGGGCTCGGGCCAGGACGGTCTTGCCGGTCCCTGGCACGTCTTCGATCAGGAGGTGTCCCCCGGCGTAGAGAGCCACGAGCGCCAAGCGGACTTCGGGGGCCTTGCCGCGGATCACACGCAGGACGTTGGCTTCAATCGCGCGAGCGGCTTCAAGAGGAGTCACGGGGGGATTGTAGGGGAGGCCCGCGGGCTGTGGTCCCCTCGCTGGGCTTTGCCTCAACGAGGGAGGAGGCCTTCGTTCACGAAGCGCTGCCGGAGCCTGGCGTAGTGGGGGAACACGATCGAGCGCGCTCCGATCGAGCTGTCGCTGCTCCGAATCAAGCTCCGCAGCCCGGCCCCCTCGTAAGCCTCAGCGTCGCCTGCCTTGTCTCCGATCCCCAGGGTCAGCTTCAGACCCCGCTCCTGGAGTCGCTTGAGGACTTTTAGCTTGAATCGGCCGTGGCGGCTGGGCAAGAGCTGCTCACGCTGGCTCCCCTGATCGAGGCCCCAGGAGTTGAGCAAGAGCGGCCCCGAGGGGAACTGGTGCCGACGGAGAAAGGCTCGCGAGGAGGGCCGAAAGGACTGGTCGCGGGCGCTCAGGTAGACCACGGCGTGAGTCCGGGCCAAGTCCCGGATTAGCTGGGGGGCCCCCGCGAAGGCTGGGGCTCGGCCGCCTGAGATCGGGACCCTGAATCCGCTCATGTTGCTCAGCGTTCCGTCTATGTCGCAGACCACGACGGGACGGCTGGCCTCGAGGACCCAGATTCGGCCCGTCGCCTGCACGCTGGGCTCTCCGCGGAGGCTGACCGAGTAAGTCACGACGCCCGTCGTGAGCGGGCAGAGGCTCGCGCGTCCGACTCCGTCGCTGTCCGTGAGTCCGCTCGCGCGTTGGTCTCCGAGCTGGAAATCCAAGCGCCGACGCGGCTGGTCCGGCCGCAGGGGCCCAAGGCGCTTCTCGAGCTTGGCGCTGAGCTCGACTCGGCGGCCGACCACGGTCACACCGTCCCTCGCTCCGAGGGCGAACCCGCCAGCGCAGACGCTCTCCGCGAGGGCGATCACGCCTACCAACACCCACCCGAGGCACTTCGCTATTCCCATGCGGAGAGCCTAGCTACAAACCGCAGCCCTGTCCGAATCAGCCTGTCTCAATGCAGACGAGGAGCGCGGGCTCTCAACCAAAGCCAAATCCCCCCGCGAGGCTAGCCTCGCGGAGGGACTGACGCTCTCAGGAAAGGGGGACGCGAGAGGGACCCGGTGGCCCTCCCGCGCGCGGTGGCCCTCCCGCGCGCGGTGGCCCTCCCGCGCGC
>JAESQQ010000829.1 GCA_016765095.1 Planctomycetota bacterium
CAGGGGTCTGGGCTCGAACAGCCGAGCGCTGGGGTCACCCCAGTGTTGATACGCGAGCCAATGGATCGCCCCCAGAGGCCGGAGCGCAGCGCGGGCGTCGGTCAGCGCGTTTCCAATCGTCTTCCCGAGGCAGAGGGCTTCGTAGAACGCGGTCGCGAAGGCTCGGGCCGGGGCGTCTTCGACGTCCCACAGGGAGCCGATCACGTTTTGGGCTCCGGCCAAGAGGAAGGCGCGTGGGAGACCGACTCCCCCCAGACGGCCGCAGGAATTGAGGACGACGAGCCTCGCCGCGAGCGGCAAGCGCCCGACCTCGTCGGTCGTCCAGAGTCCGTTCGAGAGCTCCCAGGCTGGCTCTGGGTTGTCTTCGCCGACTGCGCGGGTATGCCCGCACCAGTGGATAAGCGCGGCCTTGGGAAACGCGGCTCCGATCGCCTCGCGGGTCGCCCGCGAGCCCGCCAGGAGGGTCAGCTGAACCCGAGAGCCCGCGCGGCGCCAGAGGAGATCGACCAGCTCGCGGGCCTCGATCAGGCTGGCTGGGAGTTGGGTCGGATCGCCGGCAGCGATCAGCATGGGCAGCGGGCCTTGAGGGGAGGAGGGCACCCGGGCAGACGAGGCCGCCCGGCTCACGAGGTGGCGCGAGACCGTTCGCTCGGCGAGGTATGCCGTGCCGTCGTAGGCGAGTTCAAGCGGGAGCCACGCGATCGCCTCGTCGAGTTCGAGCCGGAGCGGGCGGCCGCGCTCTTCGCGGAGGGCGGCCTGGACAGGCTCGGGGAGGGACTCCCAGAGTGTGCGACCGAGCGCTGCGAGCTCTCGGTCGAGGTCGCGGAGGCGACGGGTGGCGCCCGCTCGGAGGCGCGTCAAGGCTCGCTCAAGGCCGCCTTCGGGGGGGAGGGAGGCGCTGAACACTCTCGCGACAGGCGCGCTCGGGCCGCCGCTCGGAGCGACCGTGAACCCGCCGGGGATCGCGCCGACGCGCAGCGTGAGCGGCGCGTTCGCGAGGGCACCGCGGCGGAGGGCGGCTTCAAAGAACTCGAGGAACGCGCCTGGGTCGAGGAGCGCTATGACGACGCGTTGAAGCGAAGAGGGGCGCCTCAGGAAGGCCACGATCTCGTCGACCATGGCTTGGCACGAGGCCTCGATTCCAATGTTGGTCGCTCGAACTCCAAACGCGGGGAACGCGATCGATTCGAGACCAAGCCCAGCAGCTAAGGAGAGCGAGGACCGGACCGCTCCCCGCAGGATCTCGAGCGTCGTCCAGTGGCCAGCTTCGGTCTTGACCACGGCGGCCGCATGAACCACCCAGTTCGCGGGGAGGGCGCTGGCCGGAGTCACGACCGCCTGTCCCGGCTCTATCGGACCGAGCCGGGTCAGCGTAGCTGCCATGGCGTCGCCCTCGTAGGTGCGGATCGCACCTGAGACGCTCGCTCCCCCGGCCTGATCCATGATCAGGTCGCTGTTCTCGCTGCTGACGATCGCGTCCACCTCGAGCTGGGTGATGTCCCCGAGGTGAATTCGCAGCTCGCGTCCCAAGACTCGATACGTGCGCTCCACGGAGCCCATTGGAGCCCGACTCCGACGACGGGGCCACCACGCGAGGGCTCCATTGACGTTCGGCCCGCAGTCGGGGGGAGCGCGGGGTAGGATTAGTCGCCAACCCACCCACCTGAGTACGGAGGCTCTTGGCGTGCGAGAAGGGAGCGTCATCGCCGATCGGTACCGGCTCGAGCGGCTGCTCGATCGGCAAGGGACCCATCGCATTTTCGAGGGCACGGACCTCGAGTACGACGCGCCGGTCGCGATTCGCCTCTCGACCCCGAGCACGGGCTACTTCGAGCTCTTGGCTCGCGTGAACCGCTCGGTCCAGATCGGTCGGGAGCTGGACCGCGCCTCTCCTGGAATCGTGCGCGCCCTCGAAGGGGGAGAGGTCGAAGACTCCCTGTTCACCGTGATGGACTTCGTCCCCCGAGGGGAGCCGATCGAGCTCTCGCGAGGCGCGGTCGACGACCGCTTGGCGCGCTTTCGGCGAGCCGCGCTCCTCGTCCGGGAGCTCCACGCGCTTCGGATCGTGCACCGCGACGTTCGGCCCGCCCAGTTCATGGTCGGCGAGAAGGGGCGCGTGTTCTTGACCGGCTTCGGTTCAGCGAAGTCTCTCGACGATCGCCTCGACGACGAAGACGTGGGGCGGTCCGCGCTAGCGCTCGGCCTTCCCTACAGCTATCTCGCGCCCGAAGTGCTGACCAACGCCCCGGTCGATACGGCGATGGACGTCTACAGCCTGGGCGTGATGCTGTTCGAACTCCTGACGGGCGAGCTCCCCTACAAAGGTCCGCCCGACGACGTGATCGCCAGCCAGAAAGAAGTCTTGGACGGATATCAGGAGCCGCCAGTCCCGAGTCAGATCCGGCCGAGCGTCCCGCCCGGACTCGACGAGGTCTGCCAGTGGTCGACTCACGTCGACCCCCTCCAGCGCTTCGCGACCGTCGACGAGTTCTTGACCTCCTTGGACGAGGTGAGCGGGACCGATCGCGTCCAGCGAGCCAAGTCGTCGGGGCCGCGGCAGCCTCCGCTCAGGCGAGCTCCGCCCCCACCGGTGAAGGCACGGATCTCGGAGCGAATGCAGCGAATCCCACCCGGGCAGGCCCCGGCCCCGCGTCCGGCTCCGGGAGAGCGGAGCCAGCCGCGCCCAGAGATCGCGACTTCGCCTCCCCCGCCCACAGCTCCTCCCAGGGAGGTGGATCCCCTCACCAAGACGCTCGTGATTCTCCGGAGGACCCTCCCGACGATCGCGGGCGCGGTCTCCCTCCAGGTAAAACGGCGGGAGGTCAAGTTCGTCTACTTCTCGGCACACAAGGAGATCTCGGGGACGGTCGCGCTCTCGATGCGTGTTCCGGAGGAGACGACGACCTACGCCTACCTCGAACAACGAGTGACCCTCGACCTCGACGCGATCGAGGCCGAGCCCTCCCCGCTGGCGGCGCTCCTTCTCGCCGCCAACGCCGTCAACCTCTACGCGCCGGGTCTGCGCTGCAGCTTCGACGACGAACGGCTTCGGTTCCGGCGGGAGGTCTTGCTGGGGCCAGAAGCCCCGCTCGAGCCCGACGATCTCCAGCGCCAGGTGGACCTCCTCCTGACCGTGTGGCCGATGGTCTTCGCGGCGCTGCGTGAGGTTCAAGAGGGTGAGGCTTGGAACGAGTCCCTCGGGTTCTTGGTTCGACCTCGCGTCCCTGACGAAGAGCGCCAGGAGGCCCTGGGCCACATGCTGACGACGGAGGGGTATGTCCTTGAGGAGCGAGGGGACGGGCGACTCCTCGTCGGGACGGGTGCCGAGCAAGTCGAGTTGATCGCGACTCCTGAGCAGGTGCTCGCGACCGTCCTCCTTCGACCCTGGAGTTCGCCGCCGACCGAGACCAAGGCCCTCAAGAAGCGCAAACCGGCCCCCCTGATAGAAGCCCTCCTAGCCGACCTCAATACGAAGAATCAGGCGAGCTTCTACACCCTGGCCTGGGATCCCAAGCGGGGAGTGGTCGCTCGAGCTGCGCTCTCTGAGCCGGCCTTCGTCGCGGCTCGCCTGGATCTATTCTTGACGCAGCTGCGCGGCGCCTGCCAGCTGACGTTCCCAACCCTCCCCGATCCGAAGGACGAGGGCCCCAGCAAGAAGAAGAGCTGGCTACCCTGGAGAAGGTGACGACTCGGCGTCGAGCCCTGCCGGCAGGGGAGTTGGTCGCAGGGGAGTTGGTCGCCGGGGAGTCGGTCGCAGGGGAGTCGGTCGCAGGGGAGTCGGTCGCAGGGGAGCCGGTCGCCGCGTCAGGGTCGCTGCCCAGAGGACGAACGCCCCGACCGTGAGCGCTGTGGCCGGCTCGAGAAGAGCGCGCGCCTGGGCCAGCTCGGCTCCGACCCAGAGCAGCCCGCCCAGTCCTGTCCCGAGGCCACTCACCCGCGAGATCCAGAGCAGCTCGCCCCAGCGGCTGGCCGTGGTCAGGAGCGTCGCGCTGCAGTAGAGCCCGCAGCCGCAGATCACGCCTCCGCCCCAGAGGGCGCGCTCGAGGAACTGGAAGCTCGCCGAGTCCTGTGTTCTGAGGGCCTCGGCCGCCGCTTCCGGGAGGAGCACGATCTGGAGCACGTCGCAGGACACGTCGACTGCGGCCCCAAGGAGGACCAAACCGAGCGCGAGCCTGGCTAGGTTGGCATGGCGTTCGCGGGTGACAGAGTCTCTGAGCAGGTGCCAGAAGAACCGGACGAGGGCTAGCGCTGCGAGGAGCCAGACCCCCCAGCCAAGCGTCCAGCCGAGCGGGGCTGCGGCTAGGAAAGCGAGGCGATCGTCGAGGGGAACGAGCGGCGCGCCGGGGCGCATCAGGAACACGGCCAGCACGAGACCGAGCGCGTTGAGTCCTGCCACGGTCCGCCCCGAGCCTTGCAGCTCTTTGGCGTGGCTTGAGGGAACTCCAGCTCGGTCGCTCAAGGTTAAGGGAGCGGCGGGGGCGGAGGTCCAGGGGGCCTCGGCGTCCCGTGTCAGCGGAGTTCGGGGAGGTCGGCCGGGAGCTCGATCACGAATCGGAACCCGATCTGGTCGTTCGCATACTCGGGCTTCGCGCTCTGGCGCCGCGTCGTCCGGGCGTCTTCGAGCGGCCAACGCCAGGCTCCGCCGCGCAGGACCTTGCGGCCGGGGCGGCGCTGAACCGAAGAAGGCGCGCCTGGATAAGGCTTGAACTCGCTCTGGGTCCACTCGTGGACGTTGCCCGCCATGTCGTAGACCCCGTAGGGGCTCTTGTCGTCTGCCAGCGCCCCGACCGGAGCCGTGGGGGCGCGGCCGTTGCTGGCCCGGACCTGCACTTGAACCCGTGAGCGGGCGCCTTCTCCCCAGGGATAGGTTCGACCGTCGGTTCCGCGAGCTGCCTTCTCCCACTCTTCCTCAAGGGGGAGGCGGCCGCCTCGCCAGCGCGCGTAGGCTTGGGCCTGGTTCCAATTGACGTGCACCACCGGGTGGCTGCGAATCGCGCTCGGATAAGTCTTGCCGTCCACCTGACCATCGTCTCGCTTGCGCGGCTGAGTCCAGTGGCGGGGCGTCCACGACTTGCGAGTCTCTGGCGCCCGCGAGTCTAGGAATGAGGAGTAGTCGAGGTTGGTGACCTCGGTCTGTGAAATGTAGAACGGTCCCGTCTTGGCCCGCCGCTGGGGCCCCTCTTCGGGCGCTCCCCCGTCGCGACCCAGAATGAACTCGCCGCCAGGCACGTAGGAGCAACCCCGAACTTTGCGGGCGAAGGCCAACAGGAGCTTGGATCGCGCGTCTAGGGCCTCGAGCGGCTCGAGGACTGCCTCTGCTTGCTCCGGTCGCCCAGCCTTGAGGAGCCCGACCGCCCGCGTGCGCTCTGCGACGACTTTCTTGCGGTTGGCTCGGGCGGCCAAGCGCCCTTCACAGCGCTTGATCGCGTTTAGGAGTCTGCGTTGGTCGCCAGGCGTCGCGCCCTTGCTCGCAGCGCGATAGGAGTCGATAGCCGTCTGGAGGTCTCCACGTTGCTCAGCCCGGCGGGCTTGGTCGTCTAGGTGGCGAACGCGGAGCTTGGCCTCGATTCGCCTCAGGACCGCCTCTAGCTCGCGGTCGGGTTTGTTGCGAAGGAGGCTCGTCAGGTCGAGGCGGACTTTTTCGAGCTCTTCGATCCGAGTCAGGCGGCCCTTGGCTTGGGCCAAGACCTTGGCGCGCTGGCGCGCGAAGCGGAGCGAGTCCAGGTCAAGGGTCGCGTCGGGTGGCTCGTCGAAGAGCTCGGACAAGAGGCGCTGCAGCCCCTTGAAGTGCGCTTCGTCCTGGCGAGAGAGGCTCTGGCGGAGCTTCTCGCGGGCCTGGTCGCGTTGCTCGCGGAGACCGCTTTGGACCCGAGCCAGGGCGCCATTGGCTACCCCGCCTGGGTCGCCGAGCTTGGTCGCCTTTCGGAACGAACTGACGGCCAGGCTCCAGTCCAGATCCGTGGCTGCTTGGTGACCGATCTTGAGCAGCTCCAGACGACGACAGCGGGCGGTCAGGCCCTCGAACTCGCCGCGGTGAGCAGCAGGGATTTTCTCGCTTCCCTTGGTCAGGAGCTGGAGTGCCTCTCGCGGGTTACCGCTCGCGAGGGCGACTTCGACATCGGTTCGCAGCAATCCCCAGCTGATCGCCTCGGCGAGCGCCGTCTTGTCCGACGACGAGACCCCAGTTCGTCCGATTTGATCCAGCTCGCGCTCGGCTTTGTGGAGGAGGTCTTGCTGCTCCTCGAGCTCCTCGGCCGCGAGAGCGTCTTGAACCATCGCGCGGGCTGCCGTCAACCGGCCACGGTTTTCGAGGACCTGGGAGGTCGCAGACCCGAGGACGCCGAGCACTCCGAGCGCAGCCAGAACCCCTGCGATCGTGAGGATCTTGCTGCGGGTTTGGCGGCGCGCGAGGTACTCCTCGGGTTGGAATCCGTCTGCGGCGAGGTCCCCGCGATCGAGGATGAAGCTGCTGTCGCCGTCGGCGAGGCGATCGACAGAGTCTCTCAGATCGCTGCGGAGCAGCTCCGCGTCCGCCTCTAGGTCATAGCCCTCTCCGTCGAGGTCGATTCGGATCGCGGAGCGAGTCAAGTCGTCGACGTCGCGGTCCGCGCGGAGCATGCGACGAGCGGCCGGTTCGAAGAGCGCGCTCGATCGGTCCGGGCTGAAGGCGCTCATCGCGGGGCGGGTGTCGTCGAGGGGGATCCGGACCGGACCGGACTTGCTCGAGGCATTGAGGGGGTTGCCCAGCCGACGCGAGGAGAAGGGGCTCTCGGTGGAAGCGCTCAGGAGCCCGTGGGGCATGTGCGGGGAGTCGGAGCCCTTGGCGATCGGACTGGGGTGCTCGACGCTCGAGGCTCCGAAGGGGTCATGAGGGGCTGGGGGCGGCG
>JAESQQ010000089.1 GCA_016765095.1 Planctomycetota bacterium
CGCTCCCCTTCGCGCGGGCTGCCGTCGCCGCGCTGCGGAGCTCGACCACGCTCCGGGCCTTGGGAGACGTGCTGCACCTGGAGGCGGTCCGACGCAACGGGCCCCCCGACGAGGACCCGGTGCCGCTCTGGGAGGAGGGGCTCAGCCTCGATCCCCAAGACGTCGGCGCTCGCTTGGCTCTGGGCTGGCACCACCACGACCGCAAGGACTTCCTGAGGGTTCGTCAGCTCGCCCTGCCTGGAGTCGGACGAGACGAGCAGCGCGAGGGGGAGCTCCAATACCTCCTTGGGTTGGCGGCCATGGGCCTCCAAGAGCCGCGCGTGGCCCAGCTCCACTTCCAGGCCGCGCGGGGATTCCGAAACGCCGACGACCTCGCAGCCTTGGCCCGGAGCCTGGCGGAAACCCGCGACAGGCCAACCCCGACCCCGACCCCGGCCCCGATTCCCTCGGGTCCCGTCGGCCCCGACGGCGTCGGTCCGAGTCCTCCCAAGCCCACGCCGACCCCTCCGACCAACGAGCCCCGCGCTCGCCACAGGCTCGCCGCAGCGGAGATCTTCTGGCGCTCCGCGCAGAGCAAGAAGGGAGAGAACAAGCTCGGCACGCTGCTCAACGCCGCCGACACCTTGACCCGGGCCGGCGCCGGCCGGGACCAGCTGACGCCCAAGGAGCTGCTCAAGCTCGCTCGCTTGCTCAAGAAAGTTGCCCTCGCCCTCTCGGGTCGAAGGGTCGCGAGACAAGCCGAGGCCCTAGCGCAAGTCGAAGCGGCCGTCCTCCTCGACCTCAGCGACGGCTCACCTCGCCGCGCGGTCGAGCGAACCCGCGCCCTGATACGGGGTGGGCAGGGAGCGGACGCCCTGCGCGAGCTCGAGGCGCTGATCGCGGGGCCCGCCGCCCGCCTGCCCCTCGCGCACATAGCCCTGGGGGAGGTTCACGTCAGCGCCAAGCGCTACGACGCCGCGGCCGCCTCGTACCACAAGGCCCTCGCGATCGCCCCCAGCACGAGCGCCACTGCCAAGATCTACCTCGCGCTTGGTGCGACTTATCTCCGAGCGAAGCAGCCGAACAAGGCTCGGAGCACGCTCGAGGCCGCTGCGCGCCTCTATCCAGACCACCCCAAGGTCCTCCTCCGCCTCTCGGAGGTTTACCTCCGCTTGGATCGGAGCGGCGACGCGGTCCGGACGTTGCGGGCCGTCCTCAAGGTGCTCCCCCCCAACCACCCAGATCGGAAGAAGGCCGAGTCAGTGCTCGAGTCCCTCGTCGACTAGCCTTGGCGCGAGTGGTCCCGACGACGGCGATCGGTTGGAGACAGCGCCTGGCGCGCCTAGAGTGGCTGGACCTGCGAGTCGCTCTGCGAGCGATTGATTGCTACTCAGCGGAGGGGTGCCAGAACTGACGCGCTGCCTCGGGCACGAGCGGGTCCCTGAAACCAACGAGCCGGAAGTTCGCTGTGCCAGCTTGGGTCGGCCTCCACTCGAAGCAGGCCTCTCGGACGAGGCCATGCTTGACTCGGTCTCGCACCTCGTCTGCCTCGGGACCCTCCCCTTCGACGCGCTGGGGGAGTTGGACGATCAAGAACCGACCGTCGAACACGGCGGGGAACTCCCGTTTGCCCTCGGTTCGGAAGTGGCGGAACCGGACCCGGCAGAGGACTCCGTCCAGCCGGTTCTTGATCTGGTCGATCACGATTCGACCCACACCGTGGGTCAGGTAGGTGGCCGCTAGGTTCGCCGAATTCGGTGCTGGCTTGGGGCGCGGGCGCGGTCTAGCTCGCCTGAGTTGTATCCGCTGACCACTCGCCGTCACGATCACGGGAGGCGGGCGCTCTGTGGTCACCGAGGGCGCGTCCAGGCTCGCCGCCCAAGCACCGGCCAAGAAATACGAAACCAGGGTCGCGTCCTTGAGGCGGCTCCCGCCAAGCAGCACGACCTCCTTGCCATGAACCTCCAGCCGCCGCGTCCCCTTCTTCTCGGCCCGGCGCAAGCGAAGCGCATAGGCCTCCGCGGCCGCTTGGGTCGGGAAGTTCAGCCGAACCACGGTCAGCCCCTCGAAGCGAATTCGGACGCCAGCGGCCCCGCTCCGTGACGCGAGTCCCTCGCTGCTCCGGACCCTCAAGACGACGAAGTGGCGGAGGGCCTCGACGTAGGCCTTCTCCTTGGGGGTCAGGGACCGAGCCGTGGCGACCGAGCCCGCCGCCAAGAGCAAGCAAGCGACGATAGAGAGCGTTTTGATTGTCATAATGTCCTCAAACGCATTCTAAGCACTCCACTATCCAGCCGCTAAAGGCATTGACAGCGGAATGTCACTTCGCTTTCATTTCATTTTTCGTTCAAGGCAGGCTGTGATGGAAACTCCGTATACAGCGTCTCGGCATAACTCGTACCAGAGAGACCGACGCCCTCTGGGGCGGGAATTGCGCAGGGAAGGGCGGAAGACGAAAGAAGGCCCCCACCTGTGACCGAACTGATGACTCGAGCGCTAGCCGCACTGCTGCTCCTAGCGATCCCCATGGCCACCCCAGGGTTGGCCATGGAGGAGGACGTTGCCTCGATCCCCGCTTTCGTGGAGGGGGAATCGAAGAGGATATGGCGGAACAACTACGGAGGCGGCATCACCATCCGTGGCACCGAGGACTACATAACTAAGACCAGGGCCGTCTTGGACCAACTCAAGCAGCTGCCTACCGGCTCCAAGACATTGGCCGCGTTGGCCTCGGAAAGCGCCGAGGGTCGCTCGCTCGTCATAGAGATGCTCCCTCCCAAGTATCAAGCGAACGGCGCGGTGGCGTTCTGGGACTACGCGACCCCGACAGAGCGCTACACCCAAGCGGTGTCCTTCCGAACCTCCTCGGATTCGACGAGCCCCATGAGAGGGAGCAGTCCCCCGATTCGCCCCGACGAACTCGACGCACTCGCCCGGGGAGCGGGAGCGAAGGCCGGAACCGTCATGCTGGACCCTGACCTCAAGATCGAGGGATTTGTGGCCCCAGTCCTCATGGGTCATGAGCTGCTCCACATCCTCCACTACTTCAAGGGCGAGCGTCTCCCAAATCTCCAGAACAGAGCGGACGGAACCGGCCAGACGAGACAGGAGGAGAACCGCGTGATCGGCACCCGTGGCTTCGCCGGCGAGAAGCTCACAGAGAACAGAATGCGCGGGGACTGGAACGAGCTCCACCCCGAGCAACAAATCCCAGGGAGTCGCGCCTCCCACGCCTCGGAAGACTTCGGTCCGCCCACGGACTTCGCTGGAAACCCGATCACTCCCCAGGCCGCCCCCCAGGGTGGAGGGCCTAGGCGCCTCAACGGCATGACCCGAGTCCTCGAAGAGGGGCTAGTCAACCCCGTGGAGGCGCGATAGTGAGCGGCCGCGAGATCGTCCTCGTCGTGCTTCTGGTCGCCAGCCTCATGGGCTGCAACGAGGAGGACCCTTACGCCCCCCAGGGAATCCAAGGCCGAACCGACAAGGCCAAGAAGGACGGCGCGGGAGCCCCAATTCGAACGAAGACGACAGACGCGCCGACCGAGCGTCGAGCCGAGCCGGTCCAGGCTCAGTCGCACACGAAGAGCTCCAGGAGCGAGCCCGTGAAGCGCCCAGCCGGCGCAAGTCGGCGGCGAAGCGGTGCTCCCTCAACCCTCGACCAAACGGACCAAAGAAGAGGGATCGTAGACGCCCTGCAAGGAACCGACCGGCCCTCTCCCCTCGAACTCCAGACCACCCTCGAGCCGACGAACGACCGTTGGATCGCCCGCTGGAGCATCCGCAACCGAAGCGAGGAGCCGATCTACGTCGCGACCCAACTCCCGGTCATGAGCGAGGGCCGAATCGTCCCAGACCCGGACCGCATCTACCTCCGCGCGGGCGGCGACACCCTCTACATGACCAAGCGTCTCTGGAGGATCCCCGGCGACGTCTACCCCCTGATCCAATCCCTGCCCTTCTTGATCCGCCTCGAACCTGGGCAGGTCCACACGGGAGCGATTCGAGTCCCGCCCTCCCTGGGTGAGGACTACCCGTACCAACGGAGGGCGAAGCGAACGAGCGCTCTGACGAGCAAGGTCGTCATCTCGTTCGGATACTTCACCGAGGCTGCCAACCCCCAGCCCGCGAAGGGGAACGAGGGCCTGTTCAAGGTCAGCTACGGCGCGCTCAACGCGCAGCGCTACGTGACGAGCACGCCCCACCCGGCCAAGCTAGTCGTTCACTAGCAGGGCCGACGTCCGCTCCGTTGCTGGGGTCTGGAAAATTGCAGACTGGCACGAACGGGAAGCA
>JAESQQ010000830.1 GCA_016765095.1 Planctomycetota bacterium
GGGCGAGCTCACGAGAGGTCCACATCGCAAAGGTCTCCCTCTCGGAGCAGGCGCAATCCGGAGGCCAAGTCGAAGAGCAAGCAGCAGACAAGGGGGTGGTCGAGCCCTACGGCTCCGGGCTGGGCGGCGGGTCTGCCGACTCCTCGGGGGGTGGGGCTGCGCCCTCGGTCATGGGTCCTCCAGGGCCCCATGCTAGTCAGGGAAGGCGGCCCGAGCGAGGGGCTGCCTTCCTATTTCTCCAGGGGCACTTGGGTCGCGGGGTCCGCTAAAGAGCTGGGTTTGGCAGCCCTTCAACTGGAGCTGCGGGGGGGCGCGAGAATTACTCCCACGGCTTCGGGTTGCCTGTGTCGTTGTTAGGAGGAAGGATAGGGGTGGATCAAAGAGGAGATAGACCTTCGGTGGGACCTCGCGAGGTAAGCCTCGATATCGGAACCTCAGTTCAACTGACGAGCCTCCGGACGCGCAGGAAGGTGCAGTGCACCTCCGAGAAGCTGATGGGGCTCGGCGGCTTGGCGAAGGTCTACGGTGGACGACTTGAGGACGGCACTCAGGTCGTGCTCAAGGTTCAGCGCTTCGAAGGGCGCGGCGCCGATCACTCTCTTGAGGTGGAGATCGAGCTGTTCAAGAAGCTCTTCCACCGCAACATCGTCCACTGCGTTGGGGTTGGCGTATCCCCGGCAGGCCTGTTGTTGATTGCCTTTCGGCGGGCCTACCCGAATCCGCTTCTCCTGATGAGCAAGTCGGGTCCTTCCGAGTCTCGTCGAGACAAAAGGGCGCGCTACCCGGTCCTTCCCCTCGACACCTCGATCGACCTCGCCTACGAGTTGTTGAACTCGCTGGCCTACTTGGAGCGCCTCGGCTTCGTTCACCACGACGTCAAGTTGGCCAACCTCCTGATCGACGTCGCGAGCAAGGACCGCTCCCTTGAGGAGCACGAGCTCTTCAACCGGGTCCTGCGTCGAAACTACCGCGCGGTCCTGATCGACTTTGGCGCGACTCGGAGCCGGAACTACCTGGACGCGTGGAACCGAGGCGAGGCCTTAGAGGGCTTGGCGCCCCAGATTACGCCCTTCTACGCTCCGCCTGAGGCGGTGGTCGAGGCTCGCCGCCCCGACGGAGAGCTCGGGCTGACTTTCCATCCCAGCATTGACGTCTACGCCGCGGCCCTCGTGATCTACTCCGTGATCACCGGGCATCCCCCCTACAGCCACCTCAAGACCCCCCTCGATCACCACGAGATGGAGAGCGTCATCGCAGCCAAGTCTGCGGAGAGGCGCGGGGAGATCTCTCCGATCAGCGACGAGATCCTGCGGAACGTCGTCTACGAGGACACCAAGTTCAAACAGGGAGATCGGGCGACTTTCGACGAGGCGCTGCACCGATTCCTCTCCAAGCGGTTGGCTCCGGTCCCTGAAGATCGAGGCAGCGCGGCAGAAATGAAGCGAGACCTCGAGAAGCTCGCTCACATTCGCGGTCGGCGTGCTGATCAAGACGCACGAGGAGTCGCGGGCTCTCGCGTGTTCCTCCCCTTTCAACAGGAGCTCTTGGTCGTGGGTGGGGCGGGCGAGCACCCGCTCGTGCGTGCAGCGCGCGCCTGCGGGGTCGACACACAGCGGCCCGACCGCCGGGACGAATCCGGCAACGAGTCTCGTCCCGGGGACGGGAGCGATCGTTCCGAGAGCGGTCGCCGGCTGCGGCCCAGCGAGCGAAACCGTCGCCCTTCGCCCAGCGATCGGTTCCGTAGCGAGCGTCCAGGGAGCGATCGGTTTCGGCCCGAGCGCCCAGGGAGCGATCGGTTTCGGCCCGAGCGCCCAGCGAGCGATCGGTTTCGCACCGAGCGCCCTTCCGACGACCGTCAGGAAGTCGAACCGCCGCCTCCTTCGACCGTAGGCGACGATCAACTGGGGTTCCTCTCCGACATGGACGCGACGGTCCTTGACGAGGCCGAGAGCGTGGGCTCGGATCGTCCCCGACCTCCTCCTCGCCCGCCGCGTCGCCGCCCGCCGCCTCGTCCGCCTCCTCCCCAGCCCGAGCGCGAGGTGTGGGGACGCGCGACTCACTCCAACATTGACCGCCAGGACCTGCTGCGGCGAGCGGGCCGGCGCCCCAGCCGGCGGAGGAAGCCTCGGGATCCGAGGCCGGAGTCGCAGAGCAAGACGTCGGGCCGACGCCCTCGCCCGCCCAAAGGCCGCCCACGTGAGGAGGCGCCGTCGGAGGAGGGAAGCCGGCGGGGCAAGCGGCCGAGCGGGCGTCAGGGTTCAGGTCGGGTGGTCCCGAGCCTGGCTCGCTCGGATCCCCTCGGTCGCGGCTACCCGAGCTCCGAGCAGGCCAACTCGAACCACTGCCTCCTCTCGCCGGTTCTTGACGCGCCGCTCCTCCTCTCGCGCGAGCGGACGTATCACATCGGTCGGGACCCCTCGGTCGACGTGAGGATCAAGTCCGATCTCGTCTCGCGGCGACATGCAGAGATCGCCTGGGACGGCCAAGCCTTCGTGCTGAAGGACCTCGGGTCACTGAACGGAACGTCCCTCAACGGGCACACAATGCGCGGCACAGCGCCGCTCCACGACGAGGACCGAATCGGGTTCGGAGGGTTCGAGTTCGTGGTGCGCGTGCTCTCGGGGCAGGAGTGGAAAGTCGACGAGCAGGGTGGAACGGCGCGGATTCTCAAGGGCAAGGAGGACTGGAGCCGGAGCGCTCAGCAGTCGAGTTTTCACGGCGATCTGACGCGGCTCTCCTTGAGGGACGTGCTCGAGATCGTCGATTGGAAGCGCCACTCGGGTCGCCTCGAGTTGACGGACGTGGACGAGCCGATCGGGACGCTCTGGTTCGAGTCAGGGCGTCTGGTTCACGCCAAGCAAGGAGAGACTCTGGGCCTGGATGCTGCCGTGGAGTTGTTGACGCTCCGGCGCGGGAAGTTCCACTTCGAGCACGGAACCCCGGACGTCAAGGCGACGATCGACGCCAGCCTGGACGAGGTTTGGGCCGAGTTGAAGTCCCGCCTAGGGTAGTCAAGTCAACTCACGAAGCGGGGGAGGGTCTCGGCGACCGAGCAGCGCGAGGCCTCGTGCTGCGGAGCAGCATGCGTTCGTTCGAGGACGAGCACGAGAGGCTGTCGCGGAACCGGCAGTCGCGAGCGAAGCCGACTCAACGCGACCTGACCTCGGCGCACGCGCAAGCAACGAAATCGACTTCGGACAAGCTCGCTCCGCTGTAACGCATCTCTTAATCGCGCGACCCGAACTCGCCACACGCCGACGCATGCGATCCGAACTCGCGAGCGAACTGCCGCCTCCGCTGGACCTTGCACGCGAGCCGGTGAGGGGATGCCTGTAGGTTCGAGCCTCCCCTGTCCAATAGCATCCGCGTCAGGGCAGCCGCCGCCGCCTCGCGTACCCCC
>JAESQQ010000831.1 GCA_016765095.1 Planctomycetota bacterium
GAAGGCCGCGGACATCGAGCGAGCTTGTCATGGGTCTCCAGAACCCGGTGCGCTGTGCTCGATTGCACACTCGGTGCCAGGGCTAACTCCTTCACAAGCGTGGACCGGTCTGCCGATCTGTCGCGTGGGTGGGTTGGAGCGACGCCAGGCCAGACTGGTAAACGCCCTATGAACCCCGTCTAGCGTGATTGGCCATTCGCGACACGGCTCACGCCAGGGCGAACACGCCTTCGCCGAACTCGCCGAGGTGCGTCATGAGATCCTCGTCGAAGGAGCCGCCGCGGCGGACCTCGATCCGCTTGGGGCGATAGCCTTGGAGCGTCGCCAGGTGACTTAGGCAGCGGTCGTGTTTCAGCCCCTTCTCCAGCTCGTAGGGGATCAGCGGTGTGTAACGCTCGAGTGCCTTCTCGCCCCAGGTCGACTCGACGAGATAGCGGTTCCAGTAGTCGGCGTGTTCGGGGTAGGGCTCGTAGAGGTCGTAGAGGGACGTCTCGTCCCGGTCGAGCCAGCGCAGGATCGCGGACGCCAGCAAGTCGTGGTCGACGAGGTTGGTCGCGCCGATCGCGACCACTCCCTCCAGGTCGTATCTTGAGCCGATGTCGGGCCCGATATTGAGGAGCGCCTGGTCGCCGAGGGTCAGCGAGAACCGGAGCTTGTCCCGAATCAGCGGGCAGTGATTGATCTCGGCCACCTTCTCGAAGAAGGTCTTCGCTTTCTGGTGGAGGTGCTTGCGGCTGTCGTCCCGCAGCCAGCCGACCGCGATCTTGACTGCGCATGTGTAGCCCGCCAGGGAGTGGGTCGCGAGGCGGGGGAGGTAGATCACATGATCGACCTGCTCGAGGATTTTCGGGAGCCACATTCCTTCGGGCCACTGGCTGGGGAAGTCCGCCTTGGCGTTGACATAGCCGTCCCAGCCTTGATCGTCGAAGCAGTGCACGGTCGCCTCGGAGCGCTCGATCGCGGCCCCGAGCCCGTTGGACGCGAACGCCTCGCGGGTCGAGCTGACGCGGCCCGTCTGGGTGAGCCGGACGTGCCCGACCCCCGCCTGGTCGCCAGCCCAGATCTCGCCGGCCCCACGCTCCCGCAGGTACTTGGCCACAGCGACCACCGAATCGGGGGCGGTCACCGCCGGGTGCTCGAGCGGCGAGTTGCTCGCGAGCTTGAGGAACACCGAGTCCCCTTTCTTGAGCCAGGACAGGTCACTGACCTGGGGGATCACGGCCTCGCAGGCCTCGCTCCAGGCGTTGGGCCCGAATCGAGCCAAGCTGACCAGCCCGTCGGCCGTCGGCTTCAACTCCAAGAACGCGGGGTTGGGGTCGTGACGGACCGGCCCCGAGCACCCGCCCAGGAACGCAGCCGCCCCAAGTCCGATCCCACACCGCAAGAACTCTCGTCGTGAAGGCTCCGCCATGCGCTCACCCTACGTCGGAACGTTGGAACGACCTAGCCCGTACGGGGGTGAACCTTGTCGGCGTGATCGAAGACGGTGAGCGCTAGTCGCTCCGCCCCACGAACTCGATCAGGAGCCGGCTCAGCTCCTCGCTCGCGTCCTCTTGGAGGAAGTGGCCGCCCCCTTTGATCGTGACATGCGCCTGCCCGGCAGCTCCGGGCACCGCCTTGTGGAAGAGGAGGTCGCCGCCCTTGGTGATCGGGTCGCCGTCGGAGAAAGCGGTCCGAAAGGGCTTCTCGAACTTGCTCAACCCGCGCCAGCCCTCCTTGACGAGGACGGCGCCCGGGTCGTCGGGGGTGCAGGGAACGAGCGCCGGGAACACCCGCGCGCCGGCGAGGTGCTCGTCGCTCGGGAAGGGCGCGTCGTAGGCCGCGACTTCGGCGTCGGTCAGCGTCCGTTCGGTGGCGTTCTGAAGGACGGTCCCTGCAGAGAACTTGGGCGACTCGCGCGCGAAGGCCTGCCAGGCGAGGAAGGCCTTGGGCATTGGGTGATCGCCCGTTGGGAGCCCCGTGTTGGCTGCCATGACCCGCGCGAAGCGCTCCGGCTCCTTGGCCACCAGGACTAGCCCGGTCAGCCCACCCCAGTCCTGGCAGAACAGAGTCACGTCCGATACGTCGACGAGGGACAGCCAGGAGCCGAGCCACTCCACGTGCCGGGCATAGGTGTAGTCGCTCTGCTGGCTCGGCTTGTCCGACTTGCCGAACCCGATCAGGTCGGGAGCCAGGACCCTCATTCCCGCTGCCGCGAGGAGCGGAATCACGTGGCGGTAGAGGTAGCTCCAAGAAGGCTCGCCGTGGAGGAGCAGCACGACGGGGCCCTCGCGGGGCCCCTCGTCGAGGTAGTGCATCTTCAGGCCAGGCGCGACCTCGAGGGTGTGCGGCTCGAAGGGATAGTCAGGGAGATCGGCGAAGCGTGCGTTTGGCGTCTCAAGGATCTTCATAGGGCCTCTCTTGGTCGAGAGGAGTGTAGAGGAACACCAAATCCAAGGTCGGGACTGGTTTAGGCCCCGGGCCACCTCCCTGTGGTCATGACGGGGTGGCGGGCTCGGGCTTCGTTTCCGAGGGACGGGTCGTGACGTAGGCCCAGAGCACGAATCCGAGGAAGGTCCCGATCGCCTGATAGAGGACGGTCCAACTCGGGGCCAGAGTCGAGGCCAGGCCCATAGCGAACAGGAGCGGGAGCAACACGAAGAGCCGTTTGTCGAGCGTGATCCCGAGGACCGCAAAGCCCACCAAGAGCAACAGGTCGTTGCTCGCGATCACCTCTTCGACGGGGTGCCCTTTGAGGTAGCCGAACAGGTGGTGGGTCTGGAGCGCGGCCAGCATGGCCGCCATGCTCCACGCGAGGCGTCGGCTCGCGACGGTTGGCAGGAGCCGCTCGCGGAGGAAGTGGAACACGCCTACGAAGAGGAAGAGCAGGCCCGCGTTGAACAGCGCGACCGAGCCATGGCTGAGCGCGGTCCAGCCTTTGTAGAGCGTGAACGCGGTCACGGCCTGAAAGCCGCCCGAGATCACCCCGACCTTGATCAGGAAGCTCGCGCGCTGATTGGCGTGGAGTTCGAGGTCTTGGTCGTGCTCGAGCTGGCGGAGGCGATCTCCCTCGGCGTCGATCCGCTCCTTTAGCTCGTCGAGGCGTTGCTCGAGATCGGGCCGAGGGGTCGGCAGCGCACCGAGGAGCGCCTCGACGAGGCCCTTGTTGCGGGCCTCGAGCTGAACCTCGATCGAGAGCTCCAAGCAGCGCTGGAGCCCGCGCCGAGCCTCCTCGCTGCCGGGGTAGGAGCGAAGCGCCTCCTCGAACCCGAATCGAGCCTGAGCTGTGAGGGTCGCCACGAGGTCGGAGTCGGGGGTGTCCGCTTCGAGCTCCGCTTCGAGCTCGCTCAGGCAGGCCTCGGCCCGGTCGCTCAGCTCGCGCGAGCCCTGGTGCTCGAGGTAGCGCTCCAGCGCCTGGCGGAAGGCCAGCGCGCTCTCTGGCCGCTCGGCGGGGTCCTTGGCGGTCGCTTGGTTGCAGAGCGCGGCTAGGTCACCGGGAGCTGTATTCTCGTAGTCGACCGACAGCGACTGGCAAACGGAGCGAATCGCGGACTGAAGCGTCCCCGAGTGACGGGACGAGCCGGTGATCAGGCGGTGGAGGGTGGCACCCAACAGGTAGACGTCAGTCAGAGGCGTGACGGCCGCCTCGCCGTCGAGCATTTCTGGGGCCATGTAAGCCGGAGTCCCGACGACCGCGTCCGAGGTGATGGGCTCCTGCAGGCGCAGCGCTATGCCCCAGTCGACCAGGTAGACCTCACCGAACTCACCGACCATCACGTTGTCGAGCTTGACGTCGCGGTGGACGACCTGGTGGCTGTGGGCGAAGTGGAGCGCGTTGCAGACCTGGATCAGGATCTCGAGGTGCCGGCGCAGCGCGTCCCCGCAGGACGCGTCAGTGCCGACGAGCTCCTGCCAAGATCGCCCTTGGATCCGCTCCATGACCAGGACCGGCCGCTGGTCGACGTCGTGGCCGAGCTCATAGACTGGAACGATGCTCGGGTGGGCGAGGGATCCCGTCAGGAGCGCCTCGCGTATCAGCGCATTCGAGGCCTCTCCCTCACCGCGTGGGCGCTTGATCGCGACCTCGCGCTGGAGCGAGCGCTGGACCGCGAGGTCGACGCGTCCCATGCCGCCCTCGCCTAGGAGCCCTCTGACCTCGAACTCGGCCTGCGCGCCGTCGAGGGTCAAGGGTCGCAGGAGGGCCTGGTCCCGATTTGGCTCCGCGTCGGGCGGTCGAATCGTGAGCCCAGGGTCGACTCCGCCCAGACCCTGGGCGGTGATCGTCGCGAGGACGTCCTGGAAGGTCACGCTTGGGGGAGGCTCGCTCAGAGCCGAATCCTACAGAGTTGAGCGCTTGCCAACAGATAACTCGTCGAACAGGTCGGAGACCTGACCAGAGGGTAGGAAGTAGCGGTTTGCCCTGAGGCGAGGACGGCTGACCCCGACGGCCAAGGGTGGCCTCCCTCCGCGGCGAGGTCCCCCAGCTTCGCCTCCCCCGAGGCCGGGCCTTCGAGGCTCGCTTGGGAGACGCGGGGACCCATGCCGAGCGCGCGCTCTATGGGACCTTCAACGACTCAGGGCGCGAGGGCGTCTTCGTCCTCTGGCGCTACGCCTGCCGCTAACTTCCCTTGCCCCTTCGCCACCCGCTCGCTTGGTTCGCACCGAGTTGCGGCGCACCCTATAGTCAGACGAGGACTGCGAATTCCACCTCTCGCCAGGAGCGCTCCATGGAACTCACACGCCAACGGATCCTCCGCTTCGCCGTCGGGACCGCTCTGGCCGGACCCGTCTACCTCGCGACCGGTTGCCCCAACAACAAGCAAAAGCCGAGTCCGCCAGTGGTCAACCCAGCGGTCCCGGTGAACCCTCAGTGGGCCGCGGCACAGAAGAAGGCAGGGGCGGAACGGAAGAGGATCGCGGCGCTTCAGCGGGCGGCTCACACGTCCCTGGCTCGAGTTCGAGAGGGATTCGACAAGGTCCTGTTTCGGCACATGGACAGCAATCGCAAGGCTTTCTCAATCGCTCTCGAGCTCAAGCAAGAGCTCGACGCCGTCGAGGGGGTGCAAGTCGAGATGACGGCTGATGGGAATCGAGTCCTCTCCGCGCGCTTGGTGGTCTTGGAGACGAAGTTTCGCGAGGCGTTCCAAAAGCACGGGAGGCTAGGAGTCCAGTCGCCCGAGCTGCTCTCAGCAGCCAATGAGCTGGCAAAGGCTCACGCTGCGCTGTCGCCAGGCCCGGTCAAGGGGAAGTAGCGAGCAGCACCCAGACTAGGGCTAGGGGTGAGCGTGGAGGTCAAACCCGTAGTGTCCTTAGGCGTCTAAGTCCCGAGCGGGGCCTGAGCGGTGCATTGCCGTGATCGCGCACAGCGCGCAAAATGCTGACCCGATAGGCCTGCTTCCCGAGCTTGCGCTTTGTGGGAGCCAACCTCATTCAGCACCACCACTCGGGGTTCACCAGTGACGCCCAAGGACGATTCAGCCTGCTCGTTCCGCGCGGAACCTATGACCTGCACTTGGAGTCCGACGTGCGCTCTCGCAGGCCAATCCTGCGATGCGTCTCTCCTGGACAACGGATCCCTCGGGTCGTCGTCGACGACCCGCCCAGCGTGGAGGTCAACCTGGCGGTCAGGTCAAAGACTGGTCGTAGTTCGCCCCCGGGATCGAGAGCTGGGTGGGCCTGAGCGTCCCAGGAGGCTCTGCAACCAGGCGTCTAGCCAGACGTCTTGTTTCTCGGTGTGCCTGGCTGTTGCCCACTGTGGCCCCCTTTGGTCCCCCCCAGGTTTCGGGATATGGGCGTGGAGATGGGTGGAGCGACTTGGCGGCGTGGCGGCGTGGAGCCTCGGGGGGTCACCGCAGGTGGAGTGGATTTCGACCCTGCCTGCTCACGACGGAGGATAGCCTCGAGACGGGGTCGCGATCGGCTGGCTCACTCGCTCTTCCGGGTGATGTGGCGCAGCTTCATCACCGAATCGAAGCCGGTGCCGTGTTGCCAGCAGAGAGTCATGTGGGGCTTGCCCTTGGGGCCTACCGCGAGTGAGAGCCACCCCGCGCACGCCCCTTTCTTTGGGGTGAAGGGGACCTCGGTCGTCTTCCAACCATCGGCGCTGCGTCGCGCATGGAAGAGCTTGTCGTCCCTGAAGCCCAGCCAAGCGACGTGGACGCTCCCATCCCCACCCACAGCCAGGACCGGGTCGGCGGTGTTTCCCTTGCCAATGACCTCGGGGTCGCTCCAGCCTTTGTCGGTGCTGTGGCGATAGGTGATGTCGCCGTAGTTTCTTGCCGTCACGTGCAGCCTCCCTGCCGAGTCCACTGCGATGCTGGGGGTGGAGGTACATTTGCCGAGGGAGGTTTCGGTCCATTTCTTCCTGAGGCGTTGAGCGTGGAAGAGCTGCCCGTCCTTCTCGTAGACCACATGTGGGGTCCCCTTGAGGTCGACCACGAGGGCTCGACCCGAGCCGGGGCCCTCCGTGCCGCTCGACACCTCGCTCAGCGAGAAGCCCTTCTTCTTGGGCAAGGCAAGCTGGAGCTTCTTGGCGTGCACCAAGATGTGGGCCTTCCCCTCTGCGTCGAAGGTCATATCGACCCACTGCGGTTGTCCCTCGCTCTCTCCGACGGCGAGGCTCGACCACTTGTCGTCCTTGCGCGTGGCGTAGAAGACCTTCTCGGCTAGGTAGTAGGCGAGGCTAGGGACTCCTGAGGCGTCAAGCGCCAGGTCCATGCGGGGTCCACCCAGCCAGTTCGCGCCCCCCGCGACGGTCTCCCAGGTCCAGCCCTCGCTTCCTTCCTTGCCGACGTAGAGGCCGCTGGCTCCCGCAATGGCTACGTGCGGACGACCCTCAGCGTCGACGACGATGCGGTTGTAGAAGGCGCACTGGCCTAGCTCCTGAGTGACCCAGCCCTGCTCGGCCAGCTTCTTGGGCTTGGCTGGGTATTCGACGGCGGGCGCCTCCCCCGAGGACTCTGACGAGTCGTCCGACGTGTTGTCGACGAGGACCGTGATGTTGATCAGTTTGACCTCCCAACGGCTGCCCTTCCCCCGGCCCTTGTGTTTGGTGTGTAGGTCGAGATTGCCTGGGCGACCCCCCACGGGAAGACGTAGCTTCAGAGTGCGGACGTCCTTCTTGAACGTCGGCCCCCCCCAGTTGGGGTTCTCCTTGCCGTTGACGAACATGTGATTGAGGGGGCCCTCCTCGCCCTCTTCGTAGACGAGGGTGAACGTCTTGAGCGTCTTCTTCGTAGGGGCGCCCTCGAAGGACGCGAGGAGAGAGACCCCCTGCTCCGCCTTTCGCGCAGCCAGAAGCCCCTTTGCAGCCTTCGGGCTCTTCAAGCTCTCGAAGTCGTTCTTCTTGAGCTTGAAGGGGAAGATCACGACCTTGAGATCGTTCTCCTTCTCAGACCAGAAGGCGATCGCGTCCTTGAAGCGGACCTTCTTGGCCTTCTTGCCTTTCTCTTTGCTCGGCATGTAGCTGCCAGAGGCTTTGCCAAAGGCAGGTAGCGCGAAGGAGGCCAGGAGCAGGGCGAGGCTCAGCGCCTTTCCAACTTGTTGGGTCGCGAGGTTCATTTTCATCTCTGTGTGTTGAAGAAGGTGGGTGAGCCTGGATAGCAGAAGGGACTGAGGGACGCAAACACCAGGCCTCCGGGGCCCCGATTCGTGTGCTCTTCGCTTCCGAATCGAAATCCCTCCTGGGAAGGCGAACGGCCGAGCGTCTTGGGCCGGGGGCCAGAACGCCGGAGTGGAGACCGTCTGAGACATGGCGAGGAGTTGGTGGAGTGACTTGGCGTCTCCGACGCTGACCTTCTTTACACCGGCTCAGAGGGACGCGTTTGGGACCGACCCGAGGTGCACCCGGTCCACTCCAAACTGTCTACGCCGATTGCGGCTTGGCGGCCCACCGGAACGCATTCGGGACGGTCCTCTGCCAGTGGCTTGATACGGCGAGTGGACTCGCGATTGCTCGGAGTGCTTGAGGTAGCGGACTCGATGCCCCAGACGCCAGCAGCGGGGCCGATATGGCCAAGATCACCATCTCCAGACATGCACGAGCTAGGTTCCTGCGATGATATCGGACTACACCCGAGCCAAGATCCAGGTCCCCCTCGCTCTGGGCTTGCTCGCCGTGGCTTTTGCCTGGCAGGCGGCAGGGTCGCGTACCTACGACTCGCTGCAGGCCTCTGGTACCGAGACGAGAGCTCGGGTCTCCGAAGCCCAATATGTCGCAGAGTCCGGCGCGGGGAAGCGGTATGGGATACGACCGGGGGGCTACCTCGCGAGCTACTACTTCGTAGTGGATGGCGTCAAGCACACCGGGGAGTGGTTCTACAAGTCGGGGTCTCCCACGGGAGGAGCCCTCAAGGGCAAAGTGGGCGGCGGCCCCGCCTTCATTCAGATTCGCTATGCGCCCGACGAGCCTAGCCGGAACATGCCCACGATCGCTCCCGGCAGGTGGCTGGACTACAACCGGGACAGGTACGCAGGCCCAGGCGGCCCACAACTGGGCTGGCTCCTGTGGATGGTCGGAGGCCTCGGGACCCTCTACTCGATCCAGTTCCTCGTGCGGGAGCGAGCGCGGGAGGCCAGTCGGCTGGAGCGCAAGCGACTCAGCCAAGCGGAAAGGGCCAAGCGCTTGGACGAGGAGTCGGGTCAGACTCTCCCCGAGGAATCGACCGCAAACCGCTCTCTGCAAACCCCGCATGAAGCAGGGCTCGCCGGCCCTGGCGACTCGCGACTGACCCTTGCCGAGGCTAGACGAGACGAGTTGCTAGTGTCCCCCCAGCGCCTCAGCGAGGCTCCGAGAGTGAGCTCTCCCCGGCCGCAATTTGGTCCCTACACGACGCTCGGGGTCCTGGGCCAAGGGGGGATGGGGACGGTGTATCTTGCTCGCCACCCAGACTTGGGGGACGAGGTCGCGATCAAGACCCTGGTCCAGGGCCGAGGCGCGACCGACGTGCAGCGGAAGCGCTTTCAGCGGGAAGTCAGGGCGCTGGGGCAGCTTCAGCACCCCGGCCTGGTGGAGGTCCTCGACGCAGGCGAAGAAAACGGGGTCCCCTGGTTCGCCATGCGGCGGGTCGCAGGCGGGAGCCTTGAGGAGCGGCTGCGGCGAGGCCCGCTCTCGGTGGCGGAGGTGATCGAGCTGGGGATCCAGCTCTGCGACGCGCTGAGTGTGGCCCATGGACAGGGGATCCTGCACCGGGATCTCAAGCCGGACAACGTGCTCTGCACCCCAGAGGGCCGCTACGTGGTCACGGACTTCGGGCTCACCAAGGACATCGCGAGCGCGGAGTCGGTCCGACTCAGCCAAACGGGCGCCTTGCAGGGGACGCCGGGCTACTGGGCGCCGGAGCAAGCGGGCGGGCGAGGCAAGGAGGCGACCTTCGCCACGGACGTCTACGGGGTGGGGGCGACGCTCTATGCGGCGCTGACTGGGATCCCGCCGATTACGGGAGAGAGCATGTTCGAACTGAGCATAGCGACGCTCGAGCGGGCGCCGGTTCCGCCCTCAACGCTGGCGACGGTCCCGGCCCGATTGGAGCGGGTCGTCCTGCGTTGCCTCGCGAAGTCACCTGAGGACCGATTCGCCTCGATGGACCTGCTCGCGGAAGCGCTAAGCCGGAGGCCACGATTCTGAGTGGTCGCCCACGAGGGTGGTCTCACGACTCCTAAACCGGAGGCCACGATTCTGAGAGGTCGCCCACGAGGGTGGTCTCACGACTCCC
>JAESQQ010000832.1 GCA_016765095.1 Planctomycetota bacterium
CGGAGAGGGAGCGGGAGGCGGCGGTTGCCCAACCCACCACCCAGCGCCAAGGAGGACAGCCGCGCAGATGAGCGCGACCGCAGCGCCTCCCCAGGTCAGCCCGCCCAGGCCCCTACGCGCGCGAGCCTCGGGCTCGAGAAGCGCGGCTCGGAGCGCAGCCAGCAGCTCCACCGGCGAGCTCGGCCGGTCGTCGAGCGCCTTCGCGAGGCCCCAGAGGCAGACCCTCGCGACCGCGGCTGGAATCTCAGGACGGAGCTCGCGGGGATCTTGGGGAGGTTCGTTGACGATGAGCAACAGGGTGTTGTAGGCCGAAGGGCCCTGGATCGGTGGGACTCCCGTCAAGAGGTGGTAGAGCGTCGCGCTCAGGCCGTAGACGTCGGTCCGAGCGTCGACGGAGAACTTCGTAGCGCCGGTCTGCTCGGGTGCCATGTAGGACATGGTCCCGATCAACTCGCCCGAGAGCGAGAGCTGGGTCACGTCGTCGAGGGAGAGCGCGCCGTCGCTTGCGTCGCGCTTGAGGACCCCGAAGTCGACGAGGAAGGGGCGCTGGGTGCTCTCCTCAACCATGATGTTGGCGGGCTTGAGGTCGCGGTGGAACACACTGAACGAGTGACAGTATTCGAGGGCTTGAGCGATCGGCCCCAAGACCTTGATCGCCTCTGGGGCGGGCAGTGGGCCCCCGTGCTTGAGGCGCTGCTCGAGGTTCTTCCCCTCGACGAGCTGCATGGCTAGGTAGGGGCGCCCCTCGACTTGGCCCGTATCGAGAATTCGGGGGAGGCTCGGGTGAAACAGTCGAGCCAGGACACCCGTCTCGAGGTTGAAGCGCTTGAGGGCGGATCCCTCGGCCCGGAGGAGGATCTTGAGCGCGACGAGAGTCCCCTCTTGGTGGCGCGCCTTGAGAACGAGACCCTGACCGCCGCGCGCGATCTCTCCTAGGACTTGGTAGGGGCCGAACGAGGTTCCGACCGAGAAGCTGCCTTGGGGAGAGGGATCCATCTAGCCGTTGAGTCTACCGCTGGCGCGAGGAGCGGCTACACGGACCGTCTCTACCTCTTTTGGCGTCCGAGATCCGAGACGTCCCTTAGCGAAGAATCAGGTCATGGCGGCGGACCCGGCGGGTCTTGCTGCGAAACTCCCAGGTGAACCCAGGCCAGAGGGTCGTGTTCTTGCCCTCGCGCGTCTGATACCAACTCTGGCAACCGCTCGCCCACACGGTCTTGGCGAGGCGCTCTTGGAGTCGGGAGTTGAAGCGCGCCTGGGCCGCGGGTCGGACCGCGAGGGAGTGAAGCCTCCTCCGTCGGAGGAGGCCGAGGCACTCGAGGACGTAGCGAGTCTGGGACTCGATCATCAGGATCATGGAGCTGTGGCCGAGTCCGGTGTTGGGTCCGACGAGCAGGAACATGTTCGGAAAACCGGCCACGAGCGTCCCGAGATAGGCCTCGGGCCCGCTGCTCCAATCGTCCGCCAGCGACTTGGAAGAGTCTCCCTGGACCTCGAACGGGAGGCCGCCCTCTGAGGCATGAAACCCGGTCGCCAAGACCAGCGCGTCCAGGTCGACCTGGCGGCCCGAGCCGAGGAGGACGCCGCCTGGAGTGATCTTCTCGATTCCGTCGGTGATCAACTCGACGTCGGGGCGCTGGAGCGTCGGGTAGTAGTCGTTGCTGATCAGGATCCGCTTGCAGCCGATGGTGTAGTCCGGTGTCAGCCGCTCGCGGAGCTTGGGACAGGCCACGCTCTCCTCTATGTAGCGCTCGGCCTGACGCTGAATGTGCCGCATTGCGCGCGGGTAGATCGTGAAGGGGAGCACGCGGAGTTCGTTCCGCCAGTAGACCCAGTTGCGATAGGCCCGCTGGGCACCCGGCAGGTGGCGAAACGCGAACCGGCGCTGAGGGGAGATCGGGAGGTCGTCCTTGGGGAGGATCCAGGGCGGCGTGCGCTGAAAGACCGAGAGCGTGCTGCAGCGCTCAGCGACGGGGGGGACGAGTTGGATCGTGCTGGCGCCCGTCCCGATCACGCCGACGCGCTTTCCCTTCAGCTCGACGTCGTGGCGCCACTCGCTCGTATGCCAGCTGGGTCCGGCGAACTCGTCGAGGCCAGGGATCGCAGGCAGGGAAGGCCGCGAGAGAGCCCCGCAGGCAGAGACCAGCGCCTTGGCCCGGTAGGTCTCGCCCGACGCCGTGCGCACGGACCAGAGGCCCAAGCCGTCGTGGTAGCTGGCGGTCTCGACCCGCGCGCCGAACCGAAAGTGGGGATCGAGGCCGAACTGAGCCGCGCAGCGCTCCATGTAGGACAGGATCTCGCCTTGGGCGGGGTAGTCCCGCGTCCAGTCGGGAGAGAGCGCGAACGAGAACGAGTAGAGCTCCGACTGGACGTCGCACGCCGCGCCGGGGTAGGTGTTGTCGCGCCAGGTTCCGCCGAGGGAGTCTGCCGCCTCGAGGATCAGGAACCTGTGGCGGCCCTGCTCCTTGAGTCGAATCCCGAGGCAGAGGCCCGCGAACCCGCTCCCGACAATGAGAACATCGAGGGGGCGGGCTGAGGGGGGTGCGGGCTCGGCCAGAGGATTAGCCACCAAAGAGGCGACCGAAGAACCCCGGCTTGGATCCGGAGTCACCCTCGGACTCTTCGCCCTTGTCCATCACGATCCCGCTGTCCTCGATCTTCCGCGTGACTCGACCGATCACGCCCTCGATCGCGTCGGCGAGTTGCTCTGCGTCTTGGTAGCGCTCGTCGGGGTCCTTCTCGAGGGCCTTGAGCGCGATCGTGGAGAGCCTCGGCTCAGCCTGGGGGAAGATCTCCTGCGGGTGGGGAGGGTCCTCCTTGAGGACCTTCTTGATCACGTTGATCGCGCTGCTGCCCGAGAAGGGGGGGCGCCCCGTGAGGACCTCGTAGAGGATCGCGCCCAGGGCATAGGTGTCCGCGCGTCGGTCGACCGCGCTCGGGTCGCCGCCGGCCTGCTCGGGAGCCATGTAGGCGGGTGTCCCGAGAAAGGCCCCCATTTGAGTCAGCTGCTCGAGCTGCTTTTCGTCGACGTTCTTGGCGAGGCCGAAGTCGAGGATCTTCGGCTCGCCAGACTCCTCGTCGATCATGATGTTCTGGGGCTTGAGGTCGCGGTGGATCACTCCGCGTTCATGAGCGAAGTGCATCGCTCGCGCGACCTTGGCGACGACTCCCGCCCCAGCTCGAATCGGGAACTTGCCCGAGCGCAGGACGGCCTTGAAGTCCTGGCCGGGGACGAGCTGCATCGTGAACCAGGAAAAGTCCTCGTTCCAGTCGGCTTGCCAGACCGTGACGATGTTGGGGTGGTTGAGACTGGCGACGAGGCGCGCCTCGCGAATGAAGCGCTCGCGCTCTTCACTTCCGACCCGCCGGCCGGGGGGGCGAAGCATGACTTTAAGCGCGACTTCACGGCCCAGGTCCTCCTGAACGACGCGGTAGACGGCCCCCATTCCACCCTTGCCGAGGATGCTGGTCACGCGATACCCCCGCCACACGCGCCCCAGGAGTCCGCCCGGATCCTCTGACGTCGAAGGGCCGCGCCCGCTCGTGCTGACCGCCTCGCCAGGGGAGATCGTGTCGTTCCCGCCTGACGCTTGGAGCTGTGACTTCCACTCGCTTTGGTAGCCCAAGACCTCCTCGACTTGGGGAGCGGTCAGGCGGCGGTAGTGAACCAGAATCTCGCCGATCTTGGCGCGTGGGATCGGGAGCGACTCCTGATACGTCAAGGCGGTCTTGAGGTCCTCCTCGCTCAAGAACCCCTTGTGAATCGCGATTTGGCCGAACAGGGCGTGGCCGGTCGAGCTCCCGACCCCGACCCCTGAGTCGCTGGGAGGAGCCACGAAGGTCGCGTCCGAAGCGTCGAAGTTCGAGCCGGAGCCAGAGCCGCTGGCCGGGACTGGGCCCACCTCCGAGGGGGCGGCCCGGGTCACCTCGGCAGCCGCGACTCGCTCGTTGAGGAGCTTGGGGACTTTCTTGCGGAGCGACTTGACGTGTCGCTCCTTGACATATCCCTTTGAGATCAGGACTTCCCCGACGTCGCCGGCGCTTTCGGCCAGACACTCTCGAGCCTCTTCCTGCGAGAGCAGGTGATTCTTGAGCGCCAACTCGATCAGCAGTTCGTCTTCGCGCGTGGCCACAGACCGCAGCTCCCCTCCCGAGGCAGTTTAGCAGCGGAGGGATGTCGAGGTCGCCCCCTCAACTTTCCAAAGCAACCCCCAGGCGCCCTCCCAGGCTTGCGCTCTCGGCCTCGGAGACCTAGATTGACGCACCGCGTCTGACGCGGTGCGCAATGGCTCTCAGAGCCTATGGGAGCGACATGAGCGGATCCAACGGCCACCCCCAGGTGGCGATCGTGGCGGGGTTGCGAACGCCCTTCGCCAAACAGGCCACAGACTACAGAGACCTGACTGCGCTCGAGCTTGGACAGCTCTGCGTGCGGGAGCTCCTCGAACGGAGTGAAGTCCCCGTCGAGTCGATTCAGCAAGTGGTCTATGGCCAAGTCGTCCCCTCGCCGAGCGCGCCAAACATTGCGCGCGAGATCGTGCTCGGGACGGGCATGCCTCGAAACATTGAGGCCTACAGCGTCTCGCGGGCCTGCGCGACGAGCTACCAGTCGACGGTCAACGTGGCCGAGTCGATCCTGCTGGGTCGAATCGACACGGGGCTCGCGGGCGGCGCCGACAGCTCAAGCGACGTCCCGATCACGACCAGCAAGCCGCTCACCAAGGCGCTGATCGGCCTCAGCAAGGCGCGCACCCCAGCCCAGCGGTTGGCGGTCTTCAGGGGGCTCTCACCGCGCGACTTCCTCCCCAACCCTCCTTCGCCGACCGAAATGAGCACCGGCTTGACCATGGGCCAGAGCGCCGAGGAGATGGCCAAGGCGAACGGGATCTCGCGCGCCGATCAGGACGCGCTCTCCCACCAGAGTCACGTCAACGCCGCCAGGGCCTGGGAAAACGGGTTCTACGACGAGCTCGTGATGCCGGTCTACTGCCCGCCCAGATACGAAGCCTGCACTCGCGACAACAACGTGCGCGCCGAGAGCCGGCTCGAGGGCTACGCCAAGCTTCGCCCAGCCTTCGACCGCAAGCACGGGACGGTCACCGCCGGAAACAGCTCGCCGCTGACGGACGGCGCGAGCGCCCTGATCCTCATGAACGCCGACAAGGCCAAGGCCGAAGGCCACCCGATCTTGGCCACGATCAGGAGCTACGCATTCGCGGCCCTCGACCCTGCCGACCAGCTCTTGCTCGGGCCGGCCTACGCGGTCCCGATCGCGCTCAAGCGGGCCGGCCTAACCCTCAAGGACATAGACCTCGTCGACATGCACGAGGCCTTCGCGGCCCAAGTCCTGAGCAACACTCAGGCGCTCGGGTCCGCTCGCTTCGCTGAGGAGAAGCTCGGGCTGTCTGCAGCCATAGGCGAGATCGACTTCGACACGATGAACGTGAACGGTGGCTCGATCGCGATCGGCCACCCCTTCGCCGCGACCGGCGCGCGTCAGCTTCACCAGACGGCGGTCGAGCTCGGCCGCC
>JAESQQ010000833.1 GCA_016765095.1 Planctomycetota bacterium
CAGGGTCATGCCCTGGTCGACGGCTGCCACCACCCGAGATCTCAATTCGACTGCATATCCGCGTGCGCTCATGCACCAGTTACATCAAACGCCTCCGACATCATCAAAACAACGGGCCAGCGCTGTGAGACCGGCGTCTCTGTGAGCCAGCGGTCGAAGCCGGCCCGAAAGCCGTCGGGCTCGGAGAGCGCCTCGATCAGGGGCGGGAGGGCGCTCGCCGGCTGGTCGAGGCCGTCGGGCTGGCAGATCATGACGATCCCAGGCTCGTCAATGCTTCGATCGCGCTCGAAGGAGTCCCCCAGGATCAGGGTCTGCTCGGGCGTCGCCTCGAACTGAGCCAGCACGTCGCGATAGACCTTCCCTCGCCCCTCCCAGACTCGCTCGCGGCCAAACACGTCTGCGAAGTGCCGGCGGAGTCCATACCGCTCGAGGGCGCGGTTGGCGTAGATCTCGAAGCTCCCCGTCGTCACGACTTGAACGAAGCCCGCCTCGCCAAGCCGCGTCAGGGCAGCGTCGATCCCCGCCCGGAGCCGAATCGGAGGGGCGTCAGGGTCGGGCACGACCTCGCTCGGGCCCACCAGACGAGACCAGAGCCTCCGGAGGAGCCCCTCCTGGCTGGCCCGGAGTTCAGCCACGATCTCGTCCCCGAGGGGCCGAAAGTAGCCGATCGTCTCGTCAAGATCCCAACAGATCAGACCTCGCATGATGGAGGTGTAGTCCTCGCCTCAAGACCCCGCAAGGGGTCGCTCGAACGGGATCTACTTGGCGTCTCCCGCCACGGCGCTCGCGTCGAGGCGAATGTCCAGGACCGCGAGGTCCGTCAGGCTGCCGTTGTTGAGCCGGATCCAGATCTCGCCCGAGGTCGAGTGAAGCGCGGTTCGGGCGTCCGCCTCGGACTTGGTCCGAGGCTCCGGCCAGCTCGTGATCTCGTTCTTGCGCGGGAGCTTGTCGATCCGACCCATGTCTCGCCAGCCCGTGTTCCCCGCCTTGAAGCTGAAGTACTGGAGCTGAATCTCCTTGGGGTCGAGCTTGGTGGTGTCGGTGTCGAGCTGAATTCGGAACTTGAGGGAGGTCAGCGAGAGCGGAACGCTGCCCGAGGCGGGCAGGCGCCAGCGCCAGGAGACCCGCGTCGGGAACTTCTCCTTGCCCGACGCCTGGAGGATCGGGACGGTCCCGGTCTCGCCGCTAGACGGGAGCCAAGTCGCGTCTCCCTGCGACCTCTTGAGCGCGACCTCGGGAGGCAACCCCTGGAACGAGAACCGACCGTTCGGCGCCAAGGCGACCTGAACCTCGCGCACGATCAGGGTCCTCTTGAGGGCGACTCGGCTCCCTCCCTTGACCACCAGACCCTCGGGTGAGGCCTCTGAGTAGGCCACGAAGAGCGCAGGAATGTGCCCCGGCACGTGAGGCACACGCTCCAGCCGGCGGCGCCAGGAGGCGTAGAGACGGCGGGTCGGAGTCGCGATCTTGCTGGGTCCCGAGCCGACAATTCCCGCGGTCTCCATGCCGAAGTAGCCGTGGTAGCGGTTGCGAGCCGCCTTGAGCAAGCTCTTGACGACGCGAGGAACCGGCTCACGTCCTCTCGCCACCACGGGAGGCACGCGGTCCACCGTGCGCACGGCCCCGGGCTCGAGGACGCTCAGTTCGATCGCGTTGTGCGCGAAGAGCAAGAGCGGGTCCTTGAGGGTCAGCTTGGTCTCGTTGCGGATCGTGCCCGTGATCCGCTCCTCCTTGAGGCTCAGGTTCACCTCGAGGTGCCCGACGTCCTCAAAGCGGAGGCTCCGGAACCGGCGCAACGCCCACGTGTCGAGGCTGACCCGCTCTAGGGTGACCGTGTCCCCGTCGCGACGAAGTCGGGCCTCGCGGTTGGAGAGCTTGAGCGCCGCGAGGGGCCCCACCAACGCGCCCTTGGGGCCGGTGGCCTCGGTCTGGCCCCGACCCGTGGAGAAGTAGCCCGTCATGACGTCGACCCGACTCGATCGATTGGGCTGCCCCGAGAGGTCGACCATTCCGATCTGGGTCACGAGGGACTCGCTCCCCTTGTAGGCGACGCCGATCGCATAGAACGCAACGCCAAACGCGATCGCGACTGCGGTCGCGGTGATCTGCGAGAAGGCGAGCTTGTTGGTCCGGCGGAGGAAGAAGAAATTGAGCGGACCGACGAGCGCGACGTAGAAGATCAGGAGCGGCGCCACGATCCAAGTCGAGGGCGGCTCGAGGTTCTCGAGCGCCTCGGAGAGGTTGAGGAGCAGCTCCTCGAGCGGCGGGGCAGGGGGGGGCTCACCCGGCGAGAGCTCCCGGTCTTCGGCGGGCAGCCGGATCAAGTCACGCAGCAGCGGTCGGGTCCCAGGCCACCCCTTGAGCGGGCGTGAATCGAGCGGGAACGTGAAGTAGGTCACCCAGCCCGCGCCATAGCGACCGCGCACGATCAAGGGGGCGTCCTTAGGGCCGGCCACGACGTAGGCCCCCTCCTTGACGCGAACTCGATCCGCCAGCACGACCGCTTGACCGTTTGGCATGGGCGACCACGTGGGCTGCGTCAACTCGAGGTCCCGCAGGTGGCGTTTTTGGGCCCCCAGGAGGTGAACGGGCACGACCTCGACCAGCGCGTCTGGGAGCGGCTGACGCCCCGCGCTGCTCACGACCCAAAGGTCTCCACCCCCAGAGACCCACTCCAAGAGCGGCCCCATTTGCTCGGCTGCGAGTTCGCCCTCCTGATAGATCACAGCGCCGTAGGGGCTGTAGCCCGCAGGGTGATCGGGGAGCCCCGCAGGATCCGCGATCAAGGCGTCCACCGAGAGGAGGTGGCTCTGAGAAGGAATGACTAGGTCCTCGATCTGCTTTTGAAGCACCTCCGCGAGGCCGTCCCGCGAGAGAAGCAGGACTTGGAGATCCCAGGCCCGCACGGTCTTGGGGAACACAGGCGGAGGCGCCTCGCCTTCGCTGGGCTCGAACGAGACGCAGAGCTGGTTGTTCGGCTCCCTGTCCTGAACGTAGTAGTAGAGGACGTCGCTCCGGCGACCCTGACGCGGGACCTCGATTTCGGCTTCGTAGAACAAGCTCAGGGCGGGCGTGTCGCGCCCCGCCCCCGAGTTGCGGTAGGCCCGCAATACGCCGCGGACGTTCTTGACGGAGGTGTTCTCGATGAACACGCGCAGCGAGACGAAGGTCCGCGGGACCATTCGAATCGTCGTCCCTCCCATTCCCCGGACCTCCAGCTTGACCGCCGGAGCCTCCTGGGCCCACGTCAAGGGGGCCAGGAGACAGGTCAGGAGAATGGCGAAGCCAACAAGGGCTCGGCGGGGCATGCGGACTCCGAATGCGTCGGTGCTGGCAGGAGGATAGGGGACGAGTGGAAGACCGACAAGCCTTCCTCTGGCTGAGCGTCCCGCCGGGACAGAACCCAGCGCCTCGGGCGGCGCTCCTGCAAACGCCACCATATACACTTCTTCATGTGCCGCCATACCGAGCCAGCCCGCCATACGTCCGTATACAGACGCACTGCTCTTTGCGTATGTATACAGCACACGTGAGTGTGTCACGAACCTGGATTTGACCCAGCGAGGTCGGGGGTCTAGCTTCCAACCCGCGTGATCGATCTCACCTGCACGTGTGGACGCACCTACACCGTCCCCCCCACCAAGGCGGGCCGAAAGCTGCAGTGCAAGCGCTGCGGCGCCGTGAGTCGTATCCCACACCCAGAGTCCGACGACGTGTTCGTCGTCCCCTTTCAGGTCACTGAAGAGGCAGCGGAGGCTCCCCTCGATCTGGCGGTCGCCGAGCCGACCCACCGCTGCCCAAGCTGCGGGACGACTGACGACGTCTCCGTCGTGATCTGCGTCCGCTGCGGCTACGACTGGCGAACCGGCGAGCGGATCACAGACGCTCACGACGAGGGGTTTGACGCTGACCATGAGCTGGTGCTCGAAGGTGCTGTAGCCAGGGCTCTCCAGGTCCAGCGCTGGGGCTTGGTGTGTCTGACTCCACTGGGCGTCGCGCTCGGTCCCGTCACGCTCCTCAAGAGCCTCTCAGCGGAGAACGAGCTCCCCAACGGCAGCCCAGAGATAGCGGCTCTGGCGGTCGCTCGCCTCCAGGCGGCGGGCGGGTTCGTGCTCTGGACCGCGGTGATCGTGCTCTTCGCCTGGTGGTATCAGGGCCGCGGCGAGGAGGTCCAGGTTCACATAGCAGCCCAATGCGAGGCGCGACTCGAGCACCTCGGCGCCCGAATCAAGCAAGAGCTGGAAGACGAGCCGACCTTCCCCGCGCGAGCGGAGAGCCTCCGATCGGCGCTGCGGGAGATCGCCGAGACCGATCCTGCGCTCAACGAACTCCACCTCCGCTGTCCCCTCGCCGAAGGGCTCTACGCCTACAAGTCGCGCGACCGAGAGGAGCTGACTCAGGGCTTTGACGCGGGCTATATCTTGATCTGGGACCAGGAGTCGCACCCAGACAAGTTCGGCCAGGCAGGCTATCGAGCGCTGCGCTTCGACGGCAAAGTCGAGACCTTCCCCGACCGAGAGTCCCTCGAAGAGGGCCTGGCCCGAGACCCCTTCGGCCAGCTCGAGGCGCCCGATCCCAGCGCCACGCCCTCCACCAAGAGCTCGCCAGCAGGGCGGCGGAGTCCTAAGGCGCGGCGACCCGCGGCCCGGCTTCGGCGCTTCGTTGCGCTCGCCCAGGAGTGTGATCGGCGAGACCCGTGGCTCGAGAAGGGGCTCGTGGTCGAGTCCTTGATCTTCACCGAGCGCTCGGGCATTCCGCCCCAGGACCTCCTCCCCGTCGCCCTGCGGAGCAAGGACGTCGCGATCCGCCGCTACGGTGCGCGAATGCTCGCGCGCTCTGACTTACCCCCCGAGAAGGTGGCGGTCTTCGCCCGCGACGTCGCCAGGGACAAGGATCTCGACGTCCGGTTCGCGATCGCGCGCGCCCTCCAGCGGGCCAGGCGGACGTTCCTGATTCCGCTCGTCCCGGTGATCGAGGAGAGCGGGCAAGAGCTCCGGGAGGCGACTCTGCGATTGATCGGGCGCGAGGCGGCTCGAGGCCCCGCCCAGGCCGAGCTGGTCCTGAGGCTAATGGTCACGATTCGGACCCAAGCCCAGGCTGGAGGCGACGAGGCGATCTTTACGTTGCCGAAAGAGGCCCTCAAAAACGTGGCCCCCTACCTCGGCGATCCCGACGTGGGGATCGACGCCCGGGCGGTGTTCCTCTCCGCAGGAAAGGACGCGATAGAGCCGCTTCGAAGTGGCTTCAGGAGCAGCGACCGCAACGTTCGGCGCGGCGCGTTCACCGTCGCCCAGTCCCTCGTCGAGGAGGGCGTCCTGACCCTGGAGGGCTACTTGGGCTTCGTGCGCGCCGAACTCGACCCGAGCGTGCAAGCCAAGGGCCTTGAGCCCTTCCTCAAGGCAGACCTCTCGCCCGACAAGGTGCTCACGGCGTGGCTGTTGTCCTTCCTGCGCGAGGCGATCCCGACCGGTCCGGTCGGGGTCTCCGCTCGCAAGCTCTTGGCGCGCGTCGGCCAGGGCGCTATGCCCGACGCAGAGCCCGGGACCGTCGAGCAGCTCGTCGACGACTTGACCGTCGAGGGCAACCACGAAGCCGTGCTGGCCGAGCTCGCCAGCGACGCTCGCCTCAAGGACCTCCAAGTGGACGAGCTGCTTGAGGCCGCCTGGAACCAGATCCCCGACGCTCTCGCGCGCCGCCGACTCGTGGATCTCCTCGCCGCGCGCCCCTACGAGTCCGCCCAACGAACCCTCCTCAACGCACTGACCGACCCCAGCCCAGAGGTCCGGGCCTACGCCATTCAAGCGCTGTTGCTCCAGCGCGCCCTCCGCTCGGATCGATTTCGACGAGACGCCGCGCGCCTGATCGGCAAACGATTGCGGAAGGAGACGGACCCGCTCGTGCGTCAGCGTCTGCTCGAGTTCGCCCAGGGTAAACACGTCTGCGGGCGCTACCCGAGCGACGACAAAGCCGCCAAGCACTCCTGCTCGGAGCCGATCATGTCCTACCTCAGAGGCCAGGCCAAGAAAGGCGATCGGGCCGCGCTTCGCTGCATAGGCACCCACCCCAGCCAGCAAGCGGTCAGCGGTCTGATCGAGGTGCTCAAGGCCGTCACCCGCGATCGCGAACTCCGCTCCGACATCATTAGCGAACTCAACAACCTGACCGGCTTCGGTCGCGTCGCCAACGACGTCGCAGGGTGGGAGAAGCAGCGAAGCAAACGCTCAGCGCAGCTCGCCAAGCGGCTCAACGCTCAGGCTGAACGAGAGCGCGAGGGGATCCGCCGGGCGAATGCCCGCGCCGAGAAGCGCGCTCAAAGCTTGATCAAGAAGTCGGGGCCGAAGCGCAGAGGGCTTTAGGCTCCTTTTATTAGGGGGGACAGGTCTCCCCTCTTTTTATTAGGGGGGACAGGTCTCCCCTCTTTTTATTAGGGGGGACCGGGGGTAGGCATTTTCCCTCAAGTCCCGGATGCGCAGTGCCGAAGGGGGTGGTAGGAGGCCTGCTATGAAGCGCCGCGTTGGCTACAAGCCCGAGGA
>JAESQQ010000834.1 GCA_016765095.1 Planctomycetota bacterium
GCACCCTGTTGGACGGCTCACAACACGCCTTGGTAGGGGCGGGGTTTACCCCCGCCCAGCCCCCAGACCTTGCTGCTCGGCCTCTCTGGAGCCTACTAGCGCTAGCGAAGGGGGAGGGTCACGCTCGCGTTGAGAGAGCCGCTTGAGCGACAGCGTGCCCCTGCTCACTGGCCAGGCCGAGCCAGTTGCGAGCCAGGCCGACGTCGACCTTCCCCCCGAGCCCACTCCTGTAGCCGAGCCCTAGGTTCACGCAAGCGCTCCCGCTCCCGAGCTGCGCCGAGCGACGGAGGAGGGCGAACGCCCGCGTCACGTTCCGGACCCGCCCGTCCCGCGGAGACAAAACAGGCCGAGGGTGCTGAGCCCCTGAAGATCGTCTTGGGCCGCCGCGAGTTCGAACCACCGCCGCGCCTCGACGAGGTCCTGGTCAACGCCGATCCCACCCCGGCAGACGTGGCCCAGGTTGTATTGAGCCCTGGCGTACTCAGCCTGAGCCGCGACACGGAACAGCGCCGCAGCACGCATTGGATCTTGCTCGAGCACGGCTCCGATCAGGTGGGCTTCGCCGAGGAATCTCGCCGCGCGAGGCTCGCCGAGCTAGTTGCCGAACTTGAACTTCAACTCCAGGACTTGGATCTGTCCCACGCTGCCGCGCTCGACCCGGAGCTGGATTTGGGTCGCGTCCTTGAGCGCCTTGGCCACGTCGCTAATGGACTTTACTGGCTTCCCTTGGAGCTCCACGATCCGATCGCCCGACTTGAGCCCGACGCGCTCCGCGAGGCTCCCCGCCATGACCTGGTTGATCGTAATCTTCCCGCCCGCGTCAGAGAGCGCCACGCCGAGGCGCGGCTTGCCCGAGGGCGCACGCTCGAACGTCTTCAACTGCTCGAGGGCCTCGCGACGGTGCGCCTCTGCCTTGCTTAGTTCGCTTTCGGCCCGGCGAAGAGCACCAGCTGCCGCCCGCACCTTCTTGGCCGCGAGACGCCGGGTGGTGTTGTCCCTGTCTCGCGCCTGATCCTCAGCCGCCTTGCGGAGATGCTCGCTCCAGGGGATATGTCGCTGGGGAGAAGACCCGCGCTTGGACTGGAGAAGATCCGCGGTTGGAGGAGCGTAGGTCGCGCTCGAGACGCGACGCGGCCGCTTGAGGAGACGGGCCTTGAGGACCAAGATCGTCTTGCCTCGCTGAACGACCAGCGTGATCGTCCCGCCAACACCAAGCCGCTTGACCTCAGCCCCGAGCGCCTCCACGGTCAGCGTCTCTGACGAGGAGTGGGGCGTCCTGGTGACCTGCACGATCACGTCGCCCTTCTTGACCCCGGCCGCGGCAGCCGCGCTGCCCGCGTGAACGTCGGCGACCTCGACCCCCTTGGAGGTCGCCTTCATGGTGATCCCAAGAAAGGCAACAGCCGGCTTCGCGAACAGGACCTGACGGACTTGATCCCGTCGAATCGTGACTTTCCCGTAGTCGGTGTCGAGCTTGAGCCCCTCTGCGTCGAGTGAGCGGATCTTCCCCGAGAGCGTGTCGCCGTTGCGCAAGAAGACGCGATCGTGCTGGGGCTCCTCGTGAATGAACTCGTAGAGGCCCTTGCTCGGGAGGGTGAAGTCGTGCGTCAGACCACCCCGGGTCTTCGAGCTGAACGCGAACGTGTTTCGAACTCGGTCGTGGGGAATCGGATCGAAGAGCATTTTCCTCTCGTGTCCGTCGCGTTCGACGATCACGACGTGCTTTCGCGTCCGACCGTCCTTCCCGTCGATCACGACGACTTTCTTCCGAATCCGCTTGACGCGTCTCGCCTTCGGGGCGTGCTCGTCTTCGAGAATGATCACCTGCTCGTCGCCGCCGCGGCCTCGCTGAACCCAAACTCGCCGACTCTTCTGGCGCTTGGCGCGCTTGCGACGTTGCTCGTGCAGGCTCCAGCGAATCCGCTCGCGAAGGTCGCGGGGAAGCTCGCGGAGCGCCTCGTCGAGGTCGCTCAGTTCGGCGTCGTCGATCTCGAAGTCGAGGTCGAGGTCGACGTCACCAAGCTGCTCGGCCAGCCCCTCGGGCAGCTCGCCGGCGAGCTCGCCCAGGAGCGCCTCACCCGCCGCGCCCCCATCGATCTTGAGCTCGATCAGGGCGCCCTGGGCGCCTTCGCCGCGCTGGATCATGACCTTGCGGCCCTTGCCCTCACGGATCACGGTCGTCACGGTCTTGCGCCCCAACCCGTCGATCGTGGTCGTGGTCCGAGAGCCGTCGGGGTTGACCCGCGTCTCCCGCTCGACGTCGACGAGGGTGAATGCGCCCATTCGAGCGCCGCTGGGAACGCGGCGGGGAAGGCCGTAAACGTCGGTCCCGTATCCGGTGCCGACCCAAGCCGTGCTCACCCTGCCTGGAGCGCGCAGCTCGAGGAGCCGCGCGGCAGGCACGCGCAGCGGACGCTCGATCCCCGGGACCTCGATCACGAGCTCATTCGGGTCAGCGGTCAGGAGTCGTCCAGAGAAGCGGTCTCCGTTCGACATGATCACGAGGTTGGGGCCACCGCCCTCGACCTCGAGCCGGACCAGCCGTGCAAACTTCACCCGCTCCGGACTCGTGAAGGGGCCGCCGCTGAGGAGGACCCCCTCGCTCGTCAGCTCGTGGAGTTGGCCCACAAAGGGCTTCCCTTCCTTGAGTTGAACGGTGCACTTGAGGAGGGCCAAGCGGCTCGACTTGCGTGAGAGGCGTTGGATCCGACGCACGGCGTCTCTGCCCCAGCCGCTCTTAGGGGACAGCTTGCTGAGCGCCCGATAGGCCGCGAGAGCAGCCGCGCGCTGGCCGCTCTCTTCCATGGCCGAGGCGCGCCAGAAGCGGGCCTCGGAAGCCCAACGGCTCTTGGGGTGCTTCTCGAGCAGCTCGGCGAAGCACGCGATCGCGGCCGCGTGATCTCCCTTGTGCAAGAGCAGCGAACCCGCCCGATAGAGCTTGAGGTCCGGCACGTCGAGCGCGTCGAGGGGATCGGTCTTCTTTGGAGCGGTGGGCTTGGGGTCCGACTGCTGAGCAAAGGCCGGCGCAATCGCGCAGGCCAAGCTCAGGCCGAGAGTCATTCCTAGGGCAGAGGCGAGGGTTCGCATGCTTCCTCCAGGTGGAGTGTTTAGAGAGAGGTCGGTCAGCTGACCGCCCGGTGTTTGGGTGGCGCCTTAGAGATCGCGCGTGACGGGCTCGCCCTCAGCAGTCCGTGGCTGAGCGCGGTCCGAGGTCAAGGGCGCTTCGGACTGGGCGAGGAGGCTCCGACAGGCTTTGAGGAGTCCGGTGTAGCGAACCTCCTGGCGAATCGCAGTCAGCGGAAAGGCAGTCAGCGGAAAGGCAGTCAGAGGAAGGGCCGCCTCGCGCGGTGCGTGGCTGACCTTGCGGAGCACCACCTGGGCGCCTCGGATTAAAGGCCGCAACTTGCGACCCGCGGGGTCGTAGTCGATCGCGATCAAGATCCGCTCGCCCTGCTCGATGAGGTCCGTCCGCTCAAGGTGAAGCGCGAGGGCCCGCGAAACGCGAGGGTCTTTGGTGTCAAGGCGCTCGAGCGCCTCGAACACGATCGAAGCCTCGGCGACGTAGGCCCGAATGGGATCACTCGCGTTCGCGATCACAGAGAGCGCGCCGGGGCCCAGGGAATCGGGACCCAGAGGGCGCTCGACCGGAGGATCCAGGGGATCCGCCAGGCGCGAAGGAGCGAACTCGCTCGAAGTGGAGACGGAAGCAGGCTCGGACGCGAGGTCGGGCTCGGACGCGAGGTCGGGCTCGGACGCGAGGTCGGGCTCGGACGCGAGGTCGGGCTCGGACGCGAGGTCGGGCGTGGGCTCGTCGTTAGAAGGAGCGGCCTCTGCGATCGGGCGCTCGGGGACAGGCGCCCTCACTGGACCCAGCTCGAGATTCGTGGCGAGACCAAGGCCGAGGAAGAAGCTCGCGGCGATCGCCAGGAACCAGCCACCGCGAATCCCGGCTCCCGGCTCGGCACGAGCCGCGACCTCGCCAGCGCCAGCCAGCGAGAGCGCCAGCGAGAGCGAGTCGTTCTCCAGAGCCGGCGGGGCTCCGGCGGGGAGGGCTGCCAAGACGCTGTCAGCGAAGCCTTCGCTCAGGGTGGGGGCCGGAGAGCTGCGTCGCACCTCGGCCAAGGCATAAGCGAGTTCCTGCGTCAGCTCGGCCTCTTCACCGATCGTGCCGAGCTCCTCGATGAACTCCAACACGGGCAAAGGCAACCCCGGCACGACCTCGTGGATCAAATCCTGCATGTCCTCTGGCGACCTCATGGGACACCTCTCCATTCGGTGTGTTCGGCGAGGGAGTCGGTGTGTTCGGCGAGGGAGTCGGTGTGTTCGGCGAGGGGAGCGACAAGCGCCCGTAGTTTGCTGAGCGCCGCGCGCTGTCGGCTCTTGACGGTTCCCAGCGGGAGCTGGAGGGCCTGAGCGGCTTCTCGTTGTGTGCAGCCGCCCCAGAGCGTCAGGACTAAGACCTCTCGCTGCTGAGTCGGGAGCCCGGCGAGGGCCGCCTCGACCCTCCGGCTGGTCTCGCGGCTTGAGGCGAGATCAAGGGGAGAAGGGGACTCTTGAGGAAGCGCGACGCGATCGAGGGCTGCTTCCCGGACTTGGCTTCGCCGGCCGTGATCACGGGCCGCGTTGAGGGCGATCCGGGCCAGCCAAGTCGAGAGCCGATAGCGCGGCTCGTAAGAGCGCAATCGCTGATAGGCACGCAGGAAAGTCTCTTGCACCAGATCCTCAGTTGCGGTCGGGTCGCCGGTCTGACGACGGCAGATCTGAGCCAGAAAGCCTTGGTGACGGAGCACGATTTGACGGAACGCCTCGCGGTCTCCCGCCAGCGTTCGCTCCACCAACTCGCGCTCGGCCTGCTCGCTGCTCAGCCGCCTCCCCTTCCTTGATCCTGGTATACGCAGAGCCTCGTCGAGCGGATCGATTTCGCTTCAAGTCCTATACCAATCGCGACTTAGCGATCCGAGAGGTGAGGGAAGATCGCGGGGACGACTTGGCCGAAGATCGCTGCGATCTTGGCCCGGCGGGTTTCGTCCTCGAGCACCCCCTGATTGAGCTCGATCTCGAAGTAGCTGACCTCGTGGGCCTCGCCGTGGACGGCGGCGGAGTAGATCTGCCCGCGATACCCCGAGTAGGGCTCGTTGAGGCGGGTCCGGAGGCCAGCGGTGGTTAGAGCGCGTTTGACCCCCGCAGCCAAGTCCTCGTGGGCGTCGAACAAGACGCCCACGTCGAAGTCGCGGTCGCTGTCGCCGTAGTCGGGCGAGAAGCTGTGGAAGGTGAAGAACACGACCCGCTCCCCGCCGAGGCGCGAGACGAGGCGGGTTAGTTCGGTGTCGATCGCGGCGTGATAAGGACGCCAAAGGCGATCGACTCGGTCCTCGATCTGCGCCGGCGTCAGGTCCGCGTTGCCCGGGATCTCGACTCCGTCGCACTCGGTCCGAATCAGGGTGTCGTCTTGGAGGCCGCGGTTCACGTCCAGGACGAGCCGGCTGAGCTTCGCGCTGACGGTCGTCGCGCCGAGCTGCGGCGCGAAGCGAAGCAGGACGTCTTCCGCCCAGAGATCCGAGCCCCAGTGGCTCGCGAGTAGCTCTTTCGAAGCTCCGAGGGCGAACTCCTCGGGGACCTCTGAGCTCGCGTGTTCGCAAGTCACGAGGATCGGGACGTTGGGGTTGCCCCGCCGGACGACGTAGTTCTCACCGCGCATGGGACTACTTCCCCGGAAACTGGGCTTGGATCCAACGCGCGAGGGCGGAGGGAACGCGGGCGTCCAGGGTCCCCTCGATCAGATACTCCCGGCCCGTGCTCGGTCCAGCGCAAGTCATGAAGAGGTGGTTGAGGTCCTCGAAGAAGACCGCCTCGTAAGGGAAAGCCTTGCGCCCCTCGAGCGCCGCCTTGAGGAGGTCGTAGTCGGCCTTGCGAACCTGACAGTCCTTGCCGCCTTGCACGATCAGGACCGGCTGCTTGAGGCCGCTCAGAACCGCCGGCGTGAGGGGGCGCGTCAGGAGGTCTTTCCAGTAGCGGACCGGCGCGCCCATGAGGTTCTGCCCGGGGGGGAGCGCGTCCTGGCGCACCTTGTCGAACACGTCCCGGATCTGCGCGACCTGGGCGTCGATCTGCGCTTGGGGCGACTTGCGCAGGCCAAGCTGGTAAGTCGTCTGCTCGACCATCATGTCTTCGAAGCTCCGGCCTCGGCCGGCGAGGAGGATCACGCCCGCGACGCGGGACGAGACGGCGGCGATCTCGGCGGCCGCGACCGACCCCTTGCTGTGTCCGCAGAGGATAATTTGCCGTGTCTCTGGGCGCCTCGCCAGCCAATCAAGGGCGGGCAGCGCGTCGCGCTTGTATTCGTCGTCGAAGGTCGTCGAGCCGAAGCGCTCGCGAGCAGCCCGGACTCGAGCCTTGTCGCCGCTCAGCAAGTCGCGCCGAAACCGGAAGGCAGCTTTGTCGCAGCGGAGCGAGGCCACGCCTCGAGCAGCCAAGCCGCGGGCTAGATCGCGGAGCGGGGCGTTGGGACCCAGAGTCGAGTTGCGGTCGGTGGGTCCCGAGCCAGGCAAAATCAGGAGCGTTGGGTAGGGCCCCGCTCGATCCCCGGGGACGGTGTAGGTCCCCTCGATCGGGCCGGCCCCTTGGGGTGAGCCGCGCTGGGGAATCGTGATCTCGCGCTCCCGATAGGGCCGCGGCCAAGAGCCGGTCTCAGCGACGTAGCCCTGATTGTCGGTGACGCGGTAGACCCGGCCGGTCTCGGCGTCGTAGGTCAGCGTCGCGCGCAGCTTTCCGACGTTGATCTCTCCGCTCCGCAAGGCGCGGCGAACCCCGTCGACGACGCGCTCGGAGCTCTCCTTGGGCTTGAAGGTGCCGAGGCGAAAGCTCTGGCCCTGGGGAGTCAGGGCCATGAACTCGAAGGCGGCGTGGCCGCGCGCCTTTGCCTGACGGCCGACGGCCTCGTAGTGGCTGAAGCAGAGCGTATCGAGCACGAGGACTGGGCGGCTCTCCGAGGTGTGGTTGGCCGTAGCGATCCCACCGCGGCCTTGGCCGTCCTTGATCCCGTAGAGCACCGAATAGCGCACGCCACCGCGAGTCCGGAGCGCGCTCGCCTGGATCGTCTTGGAGGTCAGCGAATAGCTGGTCAACGCCCCGACGCCCTGACAGCGGAGGCGGGCCCGATAGACGAAGGGCTGCTCGGTGACCTGGTAGTCACCCTCGCTGAGAAGCACGAACCCGCCCTCGACCCGCTCTTCTTGAACGATTTCCTTGCCGACGAGCTTCCCCTTAAGCCGGACCTCCCACACCGTCTCGCGGGCCGGGCCCTGGGGGGCTTGCTGAGCTTCGACAGGCCAGCAAACGGCGAAAAGCAGGAAACAAGGGGCGAGAAGGCGGTTCACGGGATCATGGTGCCCCCTTTTGGGCTTCTTGGCTACCCAGCCGGGAGCTCGTGGCGCCTCTCCTGGGTCAGTTCACCTCGAGAGGGCCCTCGGGGGTCCTCGCATCCGTGTGAGGACCGCGATATTCTCGTTTCCAAGCGAGTGAGGCGATTCAGGGGACTGGAATGGTGCCATTGCTCGAGTCAACAACTGCTCCTGTGGGAGGCCACTTCGTGTCGGACGTCTTGAGCTACGCCTTGGCTTCGCTGGGGTGCGGTGTTCGTCAAATGCTCGGCGACCGCCTCGAGCAGACGCCTCGGCCGGTCCTCGTCCAAGAGCTCGCTGCCACGTTCCGCAGCAGCGACGAGTTGAAGCAGGCCCTCCAGGACTCCTTCACCCGCTCCCTTCAGTGCATGGTGGTCGGCCTCAAGCAGGCCTGGCTCATGATGGAGACCGGCGGCGAGCACGACTACTGCGAGACCTTTGGCGAGCTGCGCGGCCAATTCACGACCGACTTGGGGATCGAGCCTCAGACCCTGCTGGCCTTCCTTGACGGCTTCTTCATTGACTACGACACCGCCCTCGACGGTGTCGATCCCGCCCTCGGCCTCGAGGCCATGGACGACGCGGCGTTCTTCAACGCGCTCCTTGAGAGCGGAGGCGTCGACCCCGACCAAGGCGCGACCAACGCAAGCGCGGGACTGCGCAAGGCTTGGGTCGAGGAAGTCGGACTCGAAGAAGAGCACCCGATCGTCCTGTTGAGCGCTTGGCGCGACATGTTCGCCGAGGGAATCCACTTCCACTTCACTGAGTTCTGCCGCCACCACCCAAGCTGGTCGCGCTATCTCGAGTTGCTCAAGCCCTCCGCCCTAGACCGCGAGGGACTCCGCGCGATCACGCGCCGCGACGAGGTCGCCCAGGCCCGCCTCGATCGAATCCGCCAGCTGATCGACCGCGCCGACGGCTACCGCGAGTCCATGGGTGAGATCATTCCCAACCTCGAGTGGTTGTTCGACATTGCGGACCGCCTGGAAGAGGTCCAAGAAACCGTCGAGAGCGACCTCCTCCGCGGAAAGACGATCGCGGGCACCGACCTCCCCAAGATCGTGGCGGTCGGCGTCGGCAAGGTCCACTCGGCCCTCAACACCAACGCAGTCGGGCGCCTGGCCGACGTCTTGACCGAGCTCAGCCCCGGCGTGCGCGACGTGCTCCGCCGCGCGCGGCGCGACTTCCGCCGCTGCCACTGGGGCGGAGACGATTACGGCGAGGCCTCGCTCCAGCTCGCGGGGGCCATGCTCCCCGTCGCGGGACCCGGGGCGGCTGAGCGCTACTACCGCGAGGCGGGAGCCTTTGGCGCCGACCGAGGGACCGTTGAGTTCAGCCTGTTCTTGACCGAGCTCCTCTCGGGTGAGTTCGAAATGGCGCTCAAGCACCTCCTGAGCGCCGCCGAGCAGGCCCCCGAGCGCTACGCGTTGTTCGACTTCAAGCGATACAAGCCTGAGGCAATCCTCGGAGCAGGCGGAGGTGGACCGACTTTCCTGGTCGAGGCGGACGGCGAACGCGCGATCGTCAAGTCGCTCTGGGACCCGGTCTCGGTCGTCGACCCTCGCCCCGGCCTCAAGCCGCTCGCGATGCTCCACAAGCAGGGCGTCAAGGGGCTGGCTCAGCTCCTCCACCTCGGCGTCAACCTCAAGGAGTTCCCCTACGTCACGACCGCCTTCGTCGAGGGCGACGACTTCGACAACTTCCGCGAAGCGCGCGGCGGCACGGTCCCTCACGAGCAAGTCTGCATGCTGGGCGACCTGGCTCTCAACGCGCTGGCGGGGATCCACGCGGCTGGCTTCACACACAACAACCTCAAGCCGAACAACCTCATCGTCGGCGCCGGCGAAGAGGGGCTCGAAGTCACGCTCCTCGACCCCTGCGTCCCCAACGTCCTCCTCTCGGCGCCAGGTCGGGTCAAGAACATTCGTCGCCTCATGGCGTGGTCCTGCACGGGACGCGTGATCGCCGAGGAGTTCGCGGCCTACACGGCTCCCGAAGTCGTCACCGGAGGACTCGACAAGGCCTCCCCCCAAAGCGACATGTTCGCGCTCGCCGGTGTCCTCTATCGACTTGCGACAGGAACCCCGCCGCGCCCCTTTAACCCACAAGCGCTCCCGAGCCCGCTCCGCCCGATCCTCAGCCGTTGCCTCGCGGCCTCCCCCGCGGATCGCCCCGGGACCCTGGACGAAATCCGCCAAGCCCTTGAGCTCGCTGGACAGCAAGAAGCGGTCGCTGACGCACCGGTCGCCGAGGCTTCGAGCGCCGTCGCTCCTCCGCCAACCGCAGACGCCGAGTTCGACCCCTTCAGCGGCCTGGCGCCGCCCCCGCCAGCGCCCCCTCCTGCTGCGGCAGACCCCGCGGCCGATCCCTTCGGCCCACCCGCTGGCACTGCTGACCCCTTCGGTCCGCCCGCTGGCACTGCTGACCCCTTCGGTCCGCCCGCTGGCAC